>JAKFXV010000345.1 GCA_021731205.1 Nocardioides sp.
GCACTGGCCGCTGGGGTGGCCTGGTTCATCGCGGCCGATCTGCTGGGTCACGAGATCCCGTTCTTCGCTCCGATCGCTGCGGTCGTCAGCCTCGGGACGTCCTACGGTCAGCGGCTGCGCCGGGTCGTCGAGGTCACCCTCGGGGTGGCGGTGGGAGTGCTGGTCGCCGACTGGCTGGTGCTCGCCATCGGCGGTGGTTGGTGGCAGCTGACCCTGATCGTCGGCCTGGCGATGGCGACCGCGTTCCTGCTCGACGGCGGGCAGCTGCTGGTCTCGCAGGCGGCCGTCCAGGCGATCGTCGTGGCATCCTTCCTGCCCGATCCGAGCGACTCGATCGATCGCTGGTCCGATGCGCTGATCGGGGGTGCGGTGGCGCTGGTCGCGGCGACCGTCGTGCCCGCGGCCCCCTTGCGCAAGCCCTGGGAGCACGCGGCGCGTGTGCTGCGCAAGCAGGCTGCCCTGCTGCGGGCGGCCGGCGAACTGTTGTTGGACGTCGACCGGCCGGTGGAGGAGGCGCTGGATCTGCTGGCCGACGCCAGGTCGACCGACTACCTGATCCGCGAGCTCACCGATGCGGCGGACGAGGGTCTCGACGTCGTCGCGTCGTCGCCTTTCCGGCTGCGCCACCGAGGCGAGCTGCACTACCTGGCCGATCTCGTAGCGCCCCTGGACCGCTCCTTGCGCAGCACCCGGGTGCTGGTCCGGCACACCGCGGTGGCGGCGTACCACCAGGTGCCGGTCCCGCCGGAGTACGCCGTGCTGTGCGGGCGGCTGGCCGACACGACCGACGCACTGGCCGAGGCGCTGATGCAGACCCGCAGTGCGGCCGGGCCGCGCCCCCTGCTGCTCGAGGTCGGCCAGGCCACCGGTGAGGTGCCGCGGAGTCCCGAGCTGTCCGCCGAGGTCATCTTGGCTCAGCTGCGGTCGATCACGGTCGACTTGCTCATGGTCACCGGCCTCGGACAGTTCGAGTCGACCAACGCCCTGCCGCCCCCGCCGCGGTGAGCCGATGGCGCGCTGGGTGTGGCATGTCGACCTCGACCAGTTCATCGCGGCGGTCGAGATCAGACGCCGGCCCGAGCTCGCCGGCCTTCCGGTGGTGGTCGGCGGGCGAGGCGATCCCACCGAGCGCGGCGTGGTCTCGACGGCGTCGTACGAAGCGCGGGCGTTCGGGGTCGGCTCGGGGATGCCGCTGCGAGTGGCTCTGCGTCGGTGTCCCGATGCGGTGTTCTTGCCGGTGGACAAGGATGCCTACGACGCGGCGTCGACCGAGGTGATGGACGCCCTGCGCGCTCACGCGGTCGATGATCAACCGGTGCTGGTGCAGGTCCTCGGGTGGGACGAGGCGTTCGTCGGCCTCTCGGGCGAGACGCCGGTCGGACTCGATCCCCGAGTGGTGGCCGCCCAGCTGCGGAGTGCCGTCGCGGACGCCACCGGGCTGAGCTGCTGTGTCGGGATCGGTGACAACCGGCTGCGCGCCAAGATCGCCACGGAGTTCGGCAAGCCGGACGCCGACCATCCCTTCGGCACACATCTCGGGATCGGGATGTTGACGGCCGAGGACTGGTTCCCGGTGATGGGGGAGCGGCCGACCCGGGCGCTGTGGGGGATCGGCAAGCAGACGGCGCGGCGGCTGGAGGCGCTGGGGATCCGGACCGTTCGCGAGTTGGCCGACGTCGACGTTGCGGTGCTGGCGGACCGGCTGGGGCCGACGATGGGCCCCTACTTCCACCAGCTCGGGCACGGACTGGCGGACGCTGTCGTCGACCCGACGCCGTACACACCGGTGGGGCACAGCCGGGAGGAGACCTTCCAGCAGGACCTCACCGACCTTGCCGACGTGCGACGCGCGCTGCGGGCGCTGGCCCTCAGAGTCGTGCACGACATCGACGCCGAGGGCAGGCCGGCCCGGCGGGTGGGGATCAAGGTGCGCTTCCGCACCTTCACCACGCTGACGCGCAGCCTGACCCTCCCGGGTCCGACGAACGACCCGGCGGTGATCGCGGATGCGGCGGAGTCACTGTTGGCGCGGGTCGACGTGCGGCACCCGATCCGGCTGCTGGGCGTGCGGTTGGAGATGGTTAGCGACGGCGAGCGATGAACGCGACCAGATCCTGGTAGCGCGCGCCACCCAGGCGCGCGGTCTGGTGCAGCAGGTGGGCGTCCGCGCCCACGAGGACGCGAGGCTTTCCGGCGAGCACGCCACGCACGATCGTGCGCGCAGCGGTCTCGGGGTCGAGGCGGGCGAAGTGTCGTTCGAAGAAGGCGATGGCCTCGTCGCGATCGGTCTGCGTTCCCACTCGGCCGTTCCGCGCGATGCCGGTGCGGACTCCGCCGGGGTGCACGCAGGTGACCTTGACCGGGTGGCCGGCGACCAGCATCTCTTCGCGGACCGCCTCGGTGAGCCCGCGGACGGCGTACTTGGTGGCGTTGTAGACGCTCTGACCGGGCATCGAGACCAACCCGAACAGCGACGACACGTTGACCAGATGGCCTGCTCCGGACTCGATCAGGTGCGGAAGGAAGGCTCGAGTCCCGTGGATCACGCCGAGCAGGTTGACGTCGACGATCCAGCGGATGTCGTCTGCGTCGAGGTCGCCCAACCGCCCGGTCAGGCTGACGCCGGCGTTGTTGATCAGCACGTTGGCGCGGCCGAAGTGTGCGACCACCGCGTCGGCGTACTCTGCCCACGCGTGCTCGTCGGTCACGTCGAGCCGGGTGGTCAGCGTGCGGTCCTTGTCCAGCCGCGCCGCCGTCTCGGCGAGCCCGCTCTCGTCGATGTCGGAGATGGCCACCAGCGCACCCCTGCCGGCGGCTTCGGTGGCCAGCGCGCGGCCTATGCCGGAGCCGGCTCCGCTGATCACGACCACCTTGCCGTCCCAGCTGCGCATGTCGAGAAGATAGCCGCCCGGGTGCCGGCGCTCCGCGCTGGCTAGATTGAGGCGTGGCCTACACGAGCGAGTACCCGATCTTCGCCGTGACCGCCGACGTGGTGCTGCTCGCCGGGGAGGGTGACGACCTGCGCGTGCTGCTGATCCGGCGCGGTCGGCCGCCGTACCAAGGGGCGCTGGCGCTTCCCGGCGGCTTCGTCGACATCGACGAGGACCTGGCTGAAGCCGCTCGGCGCGAACTCGCCGAGGAGACCGGCATCCAGGGCGTGGAACTGACTCAACTCGGGGCGTACGGCGCCCCGGACCGGGATCCGCGCGGCCGGACGGTCGGCATCGCGTACGTCGGCTGGGTCCCCGCCCCACTGCCTGCAACAGCCGGCGACGATGCCGCCGAGGCGGGCTGGTTCGCGGTGCGCGAGGTGCTCGACTCGGCGACCCAAGAGTCAGCGCTCGCCTTCGACCACGAAGCGATCCTTACGGACGCGCTGATGAGCCCATCCGGGTCTTCGGCAACTGGACTCCGTCGTGACCAAACTGAGTGACTACGTGCAGGCCGTTGAGACCGGCCATAGGCGCGTGAGCCCGAGCGGCCTGAAAGGCGCGTTGAGCGTCGCGCGAAGGCTCGACCGTCCTGCTGTCTTGCACTCATCGTTCGAAAGTTGGGACGACTTCGCAGGTGCGATCGATCTCGAGTGGAGGCGGTATCCAGACCCGTTCCTCTTGACTCGGATCGAGTCCGCGTTGCGCAGCGACCGTTGGGAGGACGTCGACTGGACGGTGCTTCGGGAGTGCGCGGGGGAGCTCGGTCGGGCGGCGGACGTGTGGGCAGCGTTGTGCGCCCACGTGATCGAGCCCTATACCGCCTGCTACTGGGAGCTGGATCGTGCGCGGACAGGGCGATACCCGAGGTGGCGGGACCTCTACGAGGTAACCGGGCCGTTGGCGGTGCGCACTGGCGTCCCGTACGACGACGTGCACGATCGAGTCCGGATCAACGTGTCCATCGACGGATTCGTCGACAAGTTCGGGAACTCCGCCCCGATGCGTGAGTGGCTCGAGTCAGCGGGCGCACGACGGCTATATGTGGACGTCGACTTCGGTACCCCATCGGGCGGGGATGGCGGGCATGATCCGGTGTGGTTCACCTTTCCGGGGCGCAACGAGTTCGTCACTCGCAGAAATCACGGGCGGGTGTGGATGGATGAGGGGACCATGGTGGCGCAAGTGGTCTTGCCGGCTGAGCTTCTGGATGTGCATTGGGAAGATCGCAACACGAACATTTTTCGTGCCAGGCGCGTGTTCTCGGCAGCGATGAGAGCGATCGCCGACCACCGCTGAGGGCTACCTGCGTGGCCGTTCACGTCCGGTGGTCCTGGCTGCCGAGCGGCAGGGTGATCGCCACCGTCGTCTCGCCAGGTTGACTCGAGAGGGACACCGTGCCGCCGTGTTCGTCGACAATCGCCTTGACGAGGGCGAGGCCGAGGCCGGCGCCGCTGCCTTCGCGGGTGCGGGCCGCATCGCCACGGACGAACCGCTCGAAGGCATGGTCGGCCAACCCATCGGGGAATCCCGGACCGTCGTCACCGATCCTGAGCAGCCAGGCGTCGCCCTCACGTCGTACGCCGACCGTGACGATGCTGCCGGGAGGGGTGTACTTCCGGGCGTTCGTGAGCAGGTTGGTCACCACCTGGTGCAGCCGAGCCTCGTCGCCGACCACCTCGACGATGTCCTCGGGCAGCTCGAGCCGCCACTGATGCTCCGGCGACAGCACCCGGGCATCGGCCACCGCTTCCAACAGCAGCCGGGTCAGGTCGACCTGTTCGCGAGCCAGCGGACGCCCCGAATCCAGGCGGGCGAGCAGCAGCAGGTCCTCGACAAGGGCTGTCATCCGGTCCGATTCGCCCTCGACCTTGGCCAACGCCACCTGGACACTTTCGGCGTCCTCCGGGCGGCGGCGCGCCAGCTCGGTGTAGCCCGCGATCGTCGCCAGCGGGGTGCGCAGCTCGTGCGAGGCATCGGCGACGAACTGACGCACCTGCTGTTCGCTCCGATGCCGGGCAACAAGTGACGCCTCGACGTGTTCGAGCATGCGGTTCAGGGCCGCGCCGACCTGGCCGACCTCGGTGCGCTCGTCGGTGAGATGGGCCGGCACGCGCGCGGTGAGGTCGATGTCTCCCGCGGCCAAGGGCAGCTCGGCCACCTCATGTGCTGTGGCGGCGACCTCGCGCAGCGGCCGCATCTGACGTCGTACGACGACCAACCCGGCGCCCGCCGCCGCGGCAATGCCCAAGGCCATCAGCGCCAACTCCCACACGACCAGCTCGCCGATCGTCTCGTCGAGATCGTGGGTCGACAGTCCGACGATGACCACGGAACCATCGCTCGCCGAAGCGGCGGACACCCGATACCGGCCCAGTCGGGGCAACGTCGCGGTGTGCACCCGACCGTCGAGCGGGATGTCGTTGACTCGGGCGAGCGCCTGGTCCGACAGCGCGGCGCCCTCCCCGAACCGACTGCCGACGATCAACCCACTCGGGTTGTCGTCGAGCAGGACCAGCAGCGTTCCGGGCTCGAAGTTGCCGTCCATGGCTCCGGGGCCGAGCTGCGGGAGCGTGTCGTCTCCCGCATCGCGATCGAGGTCTCGATCTCTCTCACCGCGTCCGCCGGGACCGCGGTCGCCGCGATCGCCATCTCGCGGAGCACTCCGGCCCAGCGATGCCAGCACGTCGGCGTCGAGCCGGGAGGTCAGCGACGACTTCAGGGCAAGGATCGTGGCCCCGCCGATCAGCAGCGAGGTGACCGACACCAGCACCACCGCGGTGAGCACCAGCCGCGCCGTGAGCGAAGCGAAGCGATGCATGGGAGTCAGCCCTGGCCGGGCGCCGGCTTGAGCACGTAGCCCGCGCCACGCATGGTGTGGATCATCGGCTCCCGGCCGGCATCGATCTTGCGCCGCAGATAGGAGATGTAGAGCTCCACCACGTTCGCCTGCCCACCGAAGTCGTAGTTCCACACCCGGTCGAGGATCTGCGCCTTGGACAGCACCCGCTTGGGGTTGCGCATCAGAAACCGCAAGAGCTCGAACTCCGTCGCCGTCAGGCTGATCTCGACTCCGGCCCGGGTCACCTCGCGGCTGTCCTCGTCCAGGCTCAGATCACCGACGGTGATCACGTTGACGGCATCCGCCCGGACCGCGCTGCTGCGCCGCAGGAGGGCGCGCAGCCTGGCCACCAGCTCCTCGAGCGAGAAGGGCTTGGTGACGTAGTCGTCGCCGCCGGCCGTGAGCCCGGCCACCCGGTCCTCCACCGCGTCGCGGGCGGTGAGGAAGACGACGGGCAGGTCGGGGTCCGCGTTGCGCATGCGGCGGAGTACTTCCAGGCCGTCGAAGTCCGGCAGCATCAGATCGAGTACGACGGCATCGGGTGCGAACTCCTTGGCTGCCGCGACGGCCTTGATCCCGGTGTGCGCCTGGTGGACGTCGAAGCCCTCGTAGCGCAACGCCATCGCGACCAGCTCGGCGATGTTGACCTCGTCGTCGACGACCAGCACGCGCAGCGGGTTTCCGTCCGGTCGCAACAACTCCATGGGGCAACTCTGCCGGGCTTCGCTGTGAATTTCCTGTGCCCCGTCTGTCCGCAGCCCATTTCCTCAACCACTGACGGGCGACCTCGCCGGTCGGGGGGTTTCGAGACGCTCGCTTTGCAGCCCGTTGGTTGAGGAGGGCGACGGAGGAGCCCGTCTCGAAACCATCCCTCGGTCGGGGTTTCGAGACGCTCGCTTCGCTCGCTCCTCAACCACCGACGGACGCTCGCTGCGCTCGCTCCTCAACCACCGACGGACGCTCGCTGCGCTCGCTCCTCAACCACCGACGAGACCGACTCCCGTTGGTTGAGGAGGGCGACGGAGGAGCCCGTCTCGAAACCATGCCGTCACAATGGGAGACATCATGTCCACGGGCCGCCAGTTGCAGATCGCGTATCCCAGCCAGCTGCCCGTCAGCCAGAACCGCGAGGAGATCGCGCGGGCGATCAGGCAGCACCAGGTCGTGATCGTGGCCGGTGAGACCGGGTCGGGCAAGACGACTCAGCTCCCCAAGATCTGCCTCGAGCTGGGTCGCGGTCGCGCCCGGAAAGGCGTGGGCGGACTGATCGGGCACACCCAACCGCGCCGGATCGCCGCGCGCGCCGTGGCCGCCCGGATCGCCGAGGAACTGGGCACCGAGCTGGGTGACCTGGTGGGCTATCAGGTCCGCTTCACCGACCAGACCTCGCCGCGCAACCGGGTGAAGTTGATGACCGACGGCATCTTGCTGGCGGAGTTGCAACGCGACCCGACCCTGCGCCGCTACGACACGATCATCATCGACGAGGCCCACGAGCGGAGCCTCAACATCGACTTCCTGCTCGGCTATCTCAAGCATCTGCTGCCGCAGCGCCCGGACCTCAAGCTCATCATCACCTCGGCGACGATCGACCCGGATCGCTTCGCCGCCCACTTCGCCGACGCGGGTGGGCACCCCGCTCCGGTGATCGAGGTGTCCGGCCGTTCCTTCCCGGTCGAGATCCGCTATCGCCCGCTCGTGGAGAGTCGCGACGCCGAGATCGCCGACGACGAGGGCGAGGTGGTGGGCCGCGACCAGACCGAG
>JAKFXV010000346.1 GCA_021731205.1 Nocardioides sp.
GGGTAGACCTCGAAGCCCGGCATCCGGCTGCGGAACATCGAGAGTTGTGAGCTCTGGAACTCCTGGAGCCCGACCACGTCGATCTCGTAGTTGCGCAACAAGCCGACGGTGTAGCCCATCCGGATGCCGGCGCCGGCGTACCCCTTGCGTCGGTTCTTCCCGGAGGTGTGGCTCGCGCCGAGCACGTTGTGGGTGGCGATCTCGAACTCCAGCGCCGGGACCGGGAGCAACTCGATCGGCTCCTCTGCCTGCGCGAGCACCTGGATCGTGGGGGACGGATCCACCTCGACGGTCGCCGAGGGGGGGCGAGCGCTCGGGGTCGACGCGGCGGGTGAGGGGAGGTCGGCTTCGTCCCCGGTGATCACCGCGCCGGTGGCCATCGCGGCATCACCCGGGCTTGCGGGCTGCGAGACGAGCACACCAACACCCACCGCGGTGGCCGTGATGACCGCGGCGACATTGAGGCGGCGAAGCGAACTCCGCTGGCCAGGACGCATTGATCCAGGGTACTGCCCGGGCTCAGCCCTTGCGCCACATCCGGTCGAACGCTGCGACGTACTGAGCACCCACGACCTCGTCGTCGATCTCGACGATCAGGTCGTCGCGAGCCAGCGCCCGGCTGCTCCAGTTCTGGGACCCGGTGAGCACGCGCGTCGTGCTCAGCTCGCCGTCCACGCCGCCGGACACGATCAGGAGCTTCTGATGGGTGTGCACGCCGGGAGTGACCCCGCTCGTCATCGGCACCCCGTTGTCGGCCAGGATCGCGCCGACCACACCACCGAAGCCGTCCTCGTGGAAGAAGACCTGAACCGCGCAACCCGCCTGATGCAACTCCACGACCCGCCTCGCCAGCGTGGCGCCGCGCGGCCCGTTCCACGCGTGCGCAGAGATGAGGACCCTGGTCGGCACGATCACGGTAGGGGTGGGACTGGCCGGATCCAGCTCGCCCAGCGTCACGTCGCAGCGCACCGTCGCCATCGCTTCGAGGAGCGGATCCTGGTCGACGGCCAGGTCGACCGGTGTGATCGAGACCCGGTGATCGCGCAGGGTCTTGCGGACGTACGTCGAGGCGACGGGGGTGTCGTACTTGAGCTGCGCGAACCAGCGCTTGAACGTCGTGAAGTAAGCCTTGTTGCCCGTCACCGTGTAGAGGTCGCTCCACTGCCGCTCGGCGTTGAAGCGGGTCAGGTTGTTGGAGCCGATCATGGTGATCCTGCGAGCCCGGCCGGCCGCGCTGAAGGAGAAGTACTTCGCATGCATCTGGCCCGCCTCGCCGCGACAGCTGCGGTCGCAGAACACCACGAACGAGCGCTGGGTGACGTCCTTGCCGATCACGCGGCGCACCTCTCGCATCGGGGGGTGGATCGCGTGGTTGTCGAAGATCAGCTTCACCCGCACGCCCCGCCGGTAGGCCGCGATCAGCGCTTGCGCAGTCTCTGTGTCGGCGAAGGAGAACACCGCGATCCGGATGGTGCCGCGCGGGGGCACGCTGCGGATGGTGCGGATCATGTGCCGGAACAGGCGGCGTTGCTGACGCTCGGTGCCCAGGGGGTTGTTGAACAGGGCTCCCGCTGCCGGGGTGTAGTGGCCAATCCGTGGCGGAGGCGGTGTCTGCGTCGCCGGCACGGCGGGGGCGGTCAAGGCGCCGAGCGCCAGTATCGACCCCGACAAGGTCGCGACCACCCAGCCGGTCAGTCGCCGCCGGGCAGACTCGGCCAAGAGAGGTCGGACGGCAGGTATCAGGCGCATGAACCCCAACTGTCACATTGGTTCAATGACTCCGCAACCCCTCGCGGTAGCATCCGCGGGTGAGTTCAGTTCCCGGTCGCGCGGCCGGCCGGGTGACCGGAGTTCGAGTCGATGAGCGCGGCATCCGCGCGGTATCCCTGCGCGAGGTGGTCCTCGACGTGGCCTTCGACGGCCGCCGGATCTGGTCCTTCTGGCTGCACCGCGATGGGGTTCGGGAGGGCCTGCGGTCTCTGACTTCGGGCGGTTTCGGTCACCTGGTGGCCTGGCCGCCGGCCTTGACGAAGTTCCTCGACGGCCGCACTCGACTGACCCTGTCGGTGCACGGCAGCGGGCAGCTCGCCTTCGACGGCGAGGTCCGCCTCGGCACTTCCGAGGCCCGGATCGCGGTGGTGGACTCCGAAGGGAGCCCGCTGGCGCTGGACAAGTCGCTGCGTCGAGTGAAGACCTTCGAGAACCGCACCCCTGAGCAGGTCGCGCCGCTGATGAACGCCATCGCCGAGGTCCTCGGGGCGCTGAGGTCGGCCGGCGTGGACGGGTTCCTCGCCTACGGCACGCTGCTGGGGGCCGTCCGCAACCAGGCGTTGATCGGGCACGACAGTGATGCGGATCTGGGTTACGTCAGCGACCACGAGCACCCCATCGATGTGATGTTGGAGTCGTTCAGGCTGCAGCGCGCCCTGTGCGACATGGGCTACCCCACCACCCGCTATTCCGGAGCCGCGTTCAAGGTCGACGTCCGCGAGGCCGACGGGTCGGTCCGCGGCCTCGACGTGTTCGGCGGCTTCTTGATGTCGGGACACCTGCACCTGATGGGTGAGATCAGGACACCCTTCGAGCGGGAGTGGATCTTCCCGCTCGGCACCGCCACCTTGGAGGGGCACGAGTTCCCGGTCCCCGCCGATGCCGATCGGTTCTTGGTGGCCACCTACGGTCCCCACTGGCGCACGCCGGACCCGGCGTTCAAGTTCACTACCCCGCGCTCGACCCACCGCCGCCTCAATGGCTGGTTCCGCGGGATCCGGGTCAGTCGCGGCAACTGGGACGCCCGGTACTCCGCCCACCCGACGCCGCCGGACCTCGAGCCGTCCGATTTCGCGCGTTGGGTGTTCGAGCGCGAGGGCACGATCGACGAGCTGGTCGATCTGGGCTGCGGTTGGGGAGTCGACGCGCGTTGGATGGCGACTCAAGGCATCACGTCGTTCGGCCTGGATCACGCCCCGAAGGCGTTCGAACACGTGGCGAGGGAGTGCGCCGAAGCGGGACTTCCCGTGCGCTTCATGCCCATGAACCTGCTCGAACTGCGCTCCGCGCTCTCGGCCGCAGCGATGCTGGCCGCGCGTCCCGCCGACCGGGTACTGATGGGCCGGCATCTGGTCGACGCGCTCGATCAACGCGGCCGTGACCATCTCTTCCGCAGCGCCGGGCTGATGCTGCGGGGAGGGGGTCGGCTCTGTTTGGAGTTCCTGACCGAACGCGGCACCGACCAGGCCGGCGGGCCGTACCTGCACACGTTGGCACCCAAGCGAATCCGAGCCGAATTGGCACACGCGGGACTGCGGGTGGTCCATCGCGAACTGCTGCTAGCCTCGAACGGCACATCCGCCGGATCGGCGTCCCAACTCTGTCGAATGGTGGCCCAATGGGATCGATGAAGGACCAGCTCGTGAGCCGGGGAGCCGCCCTGCGAGGGACCCGGATCGGCCGCTCGTTCGAGTTGCTGCACCGGGTCGAAGCGCTGGAAGCGGAGTTGCAGGAGTGCCGTCAACTCAACCTGAGAGTCGCCGAACTCACTGACCTGGTCACCGAACTGCTGGTGCCGATCGCCCAGCGTGACCAGGAGAAGCTCGACGAGTTGCTCGAGCGCTATCACGCCAGGCTCTGACCCCGTTGGCGCAGAAGGTTTTCCTCCACCTCGGCCTGCCGAAGACCGGGACCACGTACCTGCAGTCGGTGCTCTGGGCCAACCAGGCGTTGTTGCGGGAGCAGGGCGTGCTGCTCCCGGGGAACGGCGCCCGGCAACACATGCAGGCCACGCTGGTTGTCCGCGAGCATCCAGGTCTGCCGAACCGAGCTCCCGAAGCCCGCGAGTCGTGGAGCCGGTTGCTCGCAGAGATCGAGGAGTGGCCCGGTACGGCGCTGATCAGTCACGAGTTCTTCGGGGCCGCTTCGTCGGCCCAGGCGGGTCGCGCGCTCGCCGACCTCGGCGCGAGTGAAGTGCACCTGATCGTCACGGCTCGAGACGTCCTCACCGTGCTGACCAGCTATTGGCAGGAGTTCGTCAAACACGGTTTCCTCAGCGGGTTGGACGACTTCCCTCCCGCACACGAGACGAACGACGAATGGTGCTGGGAAACGATCGACCTGCGCTCGGTCGTGGAGCGCTGGGGATCCCACCTCGATCCCTCGCGGGTTCATGTGCTCGTGCTACCCGACCCCGGTGCCCCTCGCGAGGCCTTACTCCACCAGTTCTGCGCCCTGGTGGGCATCGACCCGGAGCCGCTCGACACCGACCGAGCCCGCGAGTACCACTCCCTCGGTGTGGTCGAGGCCGAGCTGTTGCGCCGCACCAGCCCGCACCTGATCGACTTCACCCCGGCGCGAGATCGTGGCGTCTGGATCCGGAGCTACCTGGCTCAAGGCAAGCTCGTTCCGCGCAACGGGGAGCGATTCTTGCCGTCTCCGCAGTACGTCGGTGAGCTGCGCGAGCGGGCCCGGGACTGTGTGGACTACCTCCGCGAGTCCGGCGTGGACGTGATCGGCGATCTGGATCGCCTGCTCGTGCCCGACGTCTTGCCCGACCTGCGACATCCGTCGTCGGTGAGCGACACCGAGCTGCTGGATTCCGCGATCCTCACGATCGCCGAGCTGATGGTGGACGTGCGGTCCCTGCGGGAGCGCAACACCGCCCTGCTGGCCCAGGCCGAGGAGCAGGCCCGCCAACTGGCGCCGCCCGCACCGCCGGTGTCACTCCCGCGCCGCCTCGTGCGCGGCGTACGCCGCAGGCTGCTCGGCGTCACCGGTGCGGACCCGGTGGCCTAGGCTTCGCGCCATGGCTGTCGAGCGTCCGGTCTACCTTCATATCGGGTTGCAGAAGACCGGTACCTCCTACTTGCAGAGCATCTTCTGGCAGTCCCAGGCGGAGCTGACCGCCCAAGGCCTCGACATGGTGCCGGGGTCGAAGCGGGACACATTCCACCTGATGCTGTGCGTTCGGGGCCGGTTCAACCCCGAGTTCGACCCGCCCGAAGTCGCCGACGCTCTCGACCGGCTCCCGGGCCAACTGGCGGCCGCCCGGGGTCGAATCGCGCTGATCTCCGAGGAGTCGCTCGCGCCGGCCGACGATGAGCAGATCGCCGCTCTCGTGGCCGCGTGCGCCGATCGCGAGGTGCACCTTGTCCTGACCGTCCGCGACCTGGGTCGCCAGATCCCCTCAGCGTGGCAGCAGGTGCTGCAGTCGGGTGGCTCGATCTCCTTCGACGCCTATCTTCGCCGGCTGAAGAAGACCGCAGGGCAGGCGCGCAGCAAGCAATGGGCCAACAAGGATCTGGGCGAGATCCTCGATCGCTGGTCCGCTCATATCCCGGAGTCACGGATCCACATCGTCACCGTGCCACCGCCGGGGAACCCGCCCGAACTCCTGCTGCGCCGGTTCTGCGAGGTGCTCGGAGTGGATGCCGATCGGCTGGACCGTCGGGTGGCCCGTCGCAACGAGTCGGTGGGCCGGACCCAGGCCGAGGTGCTCAGCCGCGTCAATGGCCTGCTGGACAAGGTCGACCGCCGCCGCGATGTCTACGGGGACGTCGGCAAGCGCTACTTCGCCGTGAAGGTGCTGGGAGACCAGCGCGGAGACCGGATCGTCGTTCCCGTGCGCCACCACCCGTGGATCAGCAAGGTCTCCGCGTCGTACGTCGACCGACTCGCTGCGGGCGACTTCCAGATCGTGGGAGAGCTCAGCGACCTGAATCCCCCTGCCGAGGCGTTCGCCGAGAACTCCGTCGCGCCCAGCCCCGAGGAGATCCTCGACTCGGCCACCCGCGCGCTGGCCCAGATGCTGGCCGAACGGATGGACAAGCACCGCGCGCATGAGAAGGCGGCGCACGGCAACCCACTGCGCAACCCCCGACGCTGGCTCAATGCCGGTCGCCGGGGTCATGGTTAGGATGGCGCGACGGCGGACCGGCCAGGGACGGGGCGCCTCGAAAACGAAACGGGGGCAGTTGCAGGTGATACGGAAAGCCATGCTGTCGGTTCCGATCCTGGCGCTGATGATCGGTGTCTTGGTCGCTGTGCCGGCGGTCGCGGTCGACAAGGACTGGGTGCCGCCGTCCGGCGTCGCCTTCAACGAGCCGAGGAGCGGCCCCAAGGCCCGCACGAAGCTGATCCGCCGGGTGATCGCGGGGATCAACCACGCCCCCAAGGGATCGACGATCCGCTTCGCGATGTACTCCTTCGACCGCCGTGATGTCGCCAACGCACTGCTCAAGGCGCACAAGCGGGGAGTCAACGTCCAGCTGATCGTCAACGACAACTGGACGTCGTACCAAACCGTGCGGCTGCGCCGCGCGCTCGGCACCAAGCCCAAGAAGAAGAGCTTCTACGTCATCTGCAAGGGCGCCTGTCGCGGCGGCAAGGGCAACTTGCATATGAAGGTCTATGCGTTCTCGCAGACCGGCGCCGCCACCAAGGTGGTGATGACGGGTTCGGGCAATCTCACCAACCGGGCCGTGTCCTTGCAGTGGAACGACCAGGTCACCTTGTTGAACCAGCCTGGCCTGTATGACGCCTTCGTGCAGATCTTCCGTGAGCTCAAGCGCGACAAGCGCGTCTCGCCGCGTCGGCTGACCTACAACGGCGGGCCGTCCTTCGACGCGCTGTTCTACCGTGAGGTGACCCCGACCTCGACGGTCAACAGCGCGGTCCAGCCTCGACTGCCGACGCCGGCCCAGGACCCGGTGATGCAGCGCCTGCGCGCGATCGACTGCGATGCGGCGAAGGGATACGGGATCCGCCGCAAGACCTCGATCCGCATCATGATGTACGGCTGGAACAAGAAGCGGGGGGTCTACCTCGCTCAGCAGGTGGCGGACCTCAAGCGCGCCGGGTGCAACGTGGCGGTGATCACGAGTGTCGCCGGCGGCAAGGTCGTGCAGATCCTGAACCGCGCCAAGATCCCGCTCAAGAGCGCGGACTACGACTACCAGACCAACCTGATCACCGAGGAGGAGACGGTCAACTTCTACTCCCACCTGAAAGTGTTGATGGTCAACGGGACCTACCAAGGTGCCTCGACCCGCACGGTGTGGACGGGCTCGGAGAACTGGTCGGGGACGTCGTTTCTCAACGATGAGCTGATCATCCACCTGACCTCGGACAAGGTGTACGGCAAGTACCTCGACCGCTACCGCAAGCTGTGGAAGCGCTACACCCACCCGGTGGGTGTGCATCCGGAGAACCTCCCGCCGGCCTGACCGTGATCTCCACCGCACGCGGATGACTCGACCACGGACCTGCCGCTCACCGCGGAGCCCGTCATCGTGAAATGGAACGGATAGTCGATGCGACTGCCCCCACAGTGCCCCCGATGCGGGCTCGAGGTTGCGCCCCGCAACGACGACTGGGTCTGTCACTCGCACGGCGCGGTGCCACCCTTGTGGAGACCCGAACAAGCGAGCTATGAGGACCTGGCAGACCAGTTGCGGTCCTCACCCGAGCTCGCGACGTACCTGCCGTGGCCGCTCCCATTGGGGTGGGCGGTCACGGACTTCGGCGTGGTCG
>JAKFXV010000347.1 GCA_021731205.1 Nocardioides sp.
GAGGACGAGCGGCGAGCGCTCAAGCGGCGCAACGCCAGAGCTCGGTTGCGCAGCACCGTCTAGCGGGTCGCTCTTCTCCGACGGCGCCGGTGGAGCCGGGGGCCGGTCGATCGGGTCAGTCGATCGGTATGACCACTGACACGCCGGTGCCCTGACCGGATAGTCCGGTCTCGACGGTCAGCTTTCCGCTCAGCTCGGACTCGACAAGGGCCCGAACGATCGACAGCCCCAGGTGGGTCGAGTCGTCCAAGTTGAAGTCCGCCGGCAACCCGACCCCATCGTCATCCACGGTGAGATGAAGTTGCCCCGGCAGTCGGGTGGGCGCGATCACGATCCGGCCCATGCGTCCGGACGGATAGCCGTGTTCGACCGCGTTCTGGACGACCTCGGTCAACACCATGCTCAACGCCGTCGCACTCCCCGACGGCAACACACCGAACGAGCCCGACCGAGCGATCTGGACCGTCGCGCCGAGGGCATGGAAGTCGATCATCATCCGCATCAGTCGGTCCGCGATCTCATCGAAGTCGACGTGCTCATCTGCCGTCTCGCTGAGGGTCTCGTGAACGATCGCGATCGACCCGACCCGGCGTACGGCCTCCTCGAGGGCCTCGCGGGCCTCCGGCGACTCGATGCGCCGTCCCTGGAGGCGCAGCAGTGCCGCTACGGTTTGGAGGTTGTTCTTCACGCGATGGTGAATCTCACGGATCGTGGCGTCCTTGGTGACGAGCTCGCGATCTCGACGCCGTAGATCGGAGACGTCGCGGAGCAAGATCAAGGCACCCGTGCGGGTGCCCCGGGGACGCAGGGGGACGGCCCTGACGATCGTCACCACATCGTCGGTGCCGATCTCGGTCTCACGGGCCACTCGACCACCGAGCACGGCTCCGATGGCCTCCTCGTCCTGGCGATATCTCGCCGCAACGAGCTCACGGGTGAGCTCGGGGAGGACTTCCCCGGTCAGGTCACCCACCAGTCCGAGTCGTCGGTAGACCGACAAGGCGTTCGGGCTGGCGTAGGTGACTCGGCCCTGAGCATCCACGCGCATGAACCCGTCCCCGACACGCGGCGAGTCGGCATGGTCGCTGCGCTGCCCAGGCGCCGGAAAGCTGCCTCCCGCGATCATCTGGGTGAGGTCGGCGGCGGTGTCGAGGTAGGCGAGCTCCAACCGACTCGGGGTGCGGATCCCGAAGAGGTTGGTGTGCCTTCCGACGAGCGCAATCACGGCTTGCTCGCGTCGCACGGGGATCGTCTCGACCCGGACCGGCACGTCGTCGGCCAGTTCGGGATCTCCCTCTCGCACCAGCCTGCCCTCGTTGTAGGCCGCATCGAGCATGGGCCGGCGGCCGGCGGGAATGAACGTCCCGACGACCTCGTCGACGTACGCCGTCGACGCCGTCGTGGGTCGCATGTGCGCTCCCGCCCAGAAGCCTTTCCCCTCGCGGTCGGGCAACCACAAGACCAGGTCCGCGAACGACAGGTCCGCGACGATCTGCCAGTCGGCGAGCAGCAGTTGCAGCCAGGCCAGATCCGCCGACTCAAGGTCGGTATGGAGGCGAACCATCTCGGGCAGTGAGGGCACGACGAGAGCCTAGTGAGCGGGCCGTCCCGTTCGGGGTGTTTCGCCACCGCTGCACTCTCCGGATGGGGCAGGATGGGGATATGTCGGCGTACTGGAAGCAGGTGCTCAGCACCGGCTTGCTGGTGCCGGAGGATCGCGCCCTCGGAGATCTGACCGCAGAACTCACCAGGATGCTCGGCTCGCCGGATCCGTCCGTCCGAGATGGCACGGCCTATCCCGCCTTGGCGACCTGGATCGAACGCGGCGTCTATGACGATCTGCTCGTCGGGCTCGGCGACGGGATGGCCACGGGCCTGGTGGTCGGCCTGGGCGAGACGGGCACCGATTCGGTGTTCCGGCGCAGCTTCTCAGCCCTGATCCTCACCGAATGCCTGGCCCGCGATCATCTGGCCGGGCTCGTGCCAGGCACCAAGATCTTGGAGTGGGGCGATCGACTGGCAGCCTGGTATCTCCGCGAGCAGGACCTGCGCGGCTACGTCGTCGGCAAGGGCTGGGCCCATGCCATCGCCCACGGCGCCGATGCGATCGGCACGTTGGCCTACTCGCCACATCTAGGTCTGGCCGAGTTGACCGTCCTGCTCGACGTGCTTGCGGACCGTTTGCTGATGCCGGCCGACACGCTGCTCGTCGCCGGTGAGCCCGACCGAATGGCCATGGCGACGATGCGGATCCTGCGGCGCAACGTGGTCGGCCTGGAGATCGTCGAGCCCTGGGTGGTCCGCATCGGCCGTGCGGCCGCTACCCGCGGCTACTCCGATCGTGACCCGTTCCTCAGCACTGGCAACGCAGAGACATTTCTCCGGGCGCTCTATCTGCAGCTGATGCTGTCCGCGCAAGCGCCGACCATCCGCTCCGATCTGTTGTTGGTGCTGGTCGACGCGTTGCGCGTGAGCAACGGGCAGTACGTCGGCCCCACTGTCGAATGACCCTCCAGATCCGCTTGGCCGAGCCCGCGGACTTCGAGGCGGTCGGCGCACTCGTGCTACGAGCCTATGTCGGCGACGGGTTCGTGGGCGCCGACGATCCCTACGTCAGGCACTTGCGCGACACAGCCACCAGGGCCCGCGAGGCGCAGGTGTGGGTGGCACTCGATTCCACAGCCGACGCCGTAACCGTGCTCGGCACCGTGACCTGGTGTCCGCTGGACTCGCCCTGGCGCGAACTCGGGACACCGCTGGACGGGGAGTTTCGGATGCTGGCCGTCGATCCCGACGCCAGGGGTCGTGGCGTCGGACGAGCCTTGGTCGAGCACTGTCTCGACTTGGCCCGTGAGGCCGGGATGACGGCGATGGTGTTGAGCACCCTCCCGCAGCAGGGTGGAGCTCACCGGATCTACGAGCGCCTAGGCTTCGTCCGCGACGAGTCCAGCGACTGGTCGCCGAAACCAGGAACCCTGCTGCTGGCGTACCGGCTGAGGCTCTAGGCCCCTGCCGGCGACTCAGGCGTTGGGGCGCTTACCGTGGTTCGCGGCCTTCTTCTTGCGCGCCCGCCGCTTGCGACCGGTCTTGCCCATGGTGCTCCTCCTCGAAACTGCGGGGACGTCCCGACGGGCATCCTCTCAAAGGCGACGGCTCGCGGCTAATCGAGCCTGGGCTCCGTGCTGGGAGCGTGGATCACGAACCGGGGGGCACGACGCGTTCGGCCGAGATCTCGCGGCACAACATCCGCACGCGCAGTCGAAGGTCGTCGGGTGCGGTCTCCGCGCAGGAACGGGCTACGAGCTCCTTGACTCGCCGCTGCAGGTCGTAGGTCTCGGAGCACGGGTTGCAGCTGTCCAGGTGGGTACGAACCGCAGACACGTCTGCCGCGGCGAGCTCGTTGTCGAGCAGGTAGACGATCCCTTGCAGGAAGTCCGCGCACTGGCCGACGGGGTCGGTTGCTCGGGTGGTTCCACCCGGTTCAGGTCCACTCATGACCGGTCCTCCGCGATGCGCACGAGATCGTTCTCGCGCACGTAGTCGGTGAGCATGTCGCGCAGTTGGCGCCGCCCACGGTGTAGTCGCGACATCACCGTCCCGATCGGCGTATCCATGATGTCGGCGATCTCCTTGTAGGGGAATCCCTCAACATCGGCGAGATAGACAGCCAGGCGAAACTCCTCGGGCAGCCTCTGCAGGGCCTGCTTGACCTGCGTGTCGGGGAGGTGCTCGAGGGCCACGCCTTCGGCCGACTTCAGCCCGCTCGAGGTGTGCGACTCAGCGCGCGCCAACTGCCAGTCCTCGATGTCCTCGGCCATCGACTGCAACGGTTCGCGCTGCCGCTTTCGATACGAGTTGATGAACGTGTTGGTCAGGATGCGGTACATCCAGGCCTTCAGGTTCGTGCCCGGGCGGAACTGGTGAAAGGCGCTGAACGCCTTGGCGTACGTCTCCTGGACCAGGTCCTCGGCGTCTTGCGGATTGCGAGTCATCCGCATCGCAGCGGCGTACAACTGGTCGAGCAGGGGCATCGCGTCGCGCTCGAACCGTTCGGTGCGCTCGGCGTCGCTCTCCGTCTCACGCTCATCGAGCGCCTGGGTCTCACTCATCACGTCCCAGGGTATCCGGCCCGGTGTCGCGGCCCTCGGCGCGGCAGCGGTTCCCTGACTCTCAACAAGCGCAAGCACGCTGGGTGCAACCCGACGTCTTTAGAATTGATTCCCTGGGTTGCGGGGAGGATCGCCATGGAGCTGGGTGAGCCACTTCACGCTGCTCTCGACGATCAGGGCCCACACCGAGTCTTGCGATACATCCCCACGCCGGGGAACGGCGAAGCCGTGGTCGGCCATGGGTACGACGACCAGCTCGCTCGGAGCCGGCAGCCCGCCGGGAAACCAGCCATCGAACTCCTCGGGCGATCCCAGAGCGTCCCGGGCTCCCTGGACCACCAGGGTCGACACCTGCGCATCGGAGAGCTCTCCTGCGCGGGTGCGCTCCGGCCTGTGCGGCGCGTGCAGCGGAAACGCCAGCGCCAGCAGCCCCACGGCGCCGAGCGACTCCGCACATCGGGCCGCAGAGCGCGCACCCGCCGAGCGGCCGCCGACAACCAGCGGCAACCCCCGGTCCGTCTCGTGCAGGGCGAGTGCGACCCCAGCGCGCAGTCCCTGGTCCAGGGTGGGCGGCGCCGTGGCCACGCGACGGCCTGCCACGCGCCAAGGCTGCTCGAACAGCCCCACCGTCCAGCCGTGCCGAGGCAGGCCGTCGGCGATGGCCTGGAGTTCCGGGCTGTCGACGCCGCGTCCTGCTCCGTGACTGAGAATCAAGGTGCCTCGCGGGGCCTCGGCGCGCAGCAGGTCCAGTCGCCCGGGTCCGCGCGGGGTCTCCACGACCCAGGAGTCACTCACGGGCTCATGGTGAGCGGGGAGACGAGCTCGGCGCCGTTGTTGCGCACGTTGTTGACCAGGGTGGACACGGGGTAGGCCTCGAGGCGACCCGGTGCGGCCGGCACGAGCAACGTCAATAGCTCGGCACGGCCGACCACCGTGGGGTCGAGCCAGCTAGCCCAGCGGGAGGGTTCGACCATCATCGGCATGCGATCGTGGATCCGGCCGAGTGCATCTTCGGCGTCGGTTGTGACGATGCTGGTGGTCCATCGAAAGCGGTTCGGGTCGTCCTCGTCCTTGGTCGGATCCCGCCAGATCTCGTAGATCCCGGCCATGGCGAGGATGCCACCGTCGCGCGGGTGGATGAAGAACGGCTGCTTGCGTGGTTTGCCGGCGGGGGTGAGGTCATCGGTGGGGTACCACTCGAAGTACCCATCCGCCGGAAGCAGGCAGCGCCGGGTAGCGAAAGCCCTTCGGTAGGCAGGCTTGTCGGCGACCGTCTCCACCCGAGCATTGATCATCTTGCTGCCGATCGCAGCGTCCTTGGCCCAGGAAGGGATCAACCCCCAGGTGAACGCCCGCAACTGCCGGGTAGGCGCTGATCCGGGCTCCGCGTCGCTCGAGGTTCGCTCCACAACCGCATACACGGCCTTGGTGGGAGCCACGTTGTAGTCAGCCGCCAAGGGCGTCGACACCCTGGATTCGGTGACCTCGAACTCCTCGATCAGGTCATCGATCCGACGACTCGAGGCGTACCGTCCACACATGCGCCCAAGTTAGCGCGCCAGTTCGTCCAACAACTGTCCGGCAGCCTCGTCCGTCGACGGGAGCCCCTCGATCCAGATGCGCTGGATCGCGCGTGGATCATCGGGTCGAGTCAAGGCCCGCAGCAGCGCAACCCGCCGGCTGAGCGCGGTGTCGCGACGCGCGATGACGGCAACCCGACGCAGGCCCAGGCGTCCCGTGGCCTCGCCAGCCACGAAGACAGTACGCGCGGCCTGTCCGAGTTGAGCAACGACCAGTGCCCGAGTGAGGTGATCGTCGGGCATTCCGCGGTAGGTCGGGACCTCGGCGACCACCAGGGCGTGGGTCTCGGGCACCGTGCCCGAACGACCCGCCGATCGGTACACCTCCGACAGCCTGCTGCGCAGGTGAGCAAGGCTGGCCAAGCCGGTCATCGGGTCTTCACACGAAATCTGATGCAGATACCCCAGCGTCGACTCGCTCCATGACAGACACAGGGCCCGGACGTCCGCAAAGACCGGGTCCTGCCCCAGCACCGTGTGTGAGGTCTCTCGAAGTTTCCGCAGAGCCTCCTCGAGGGAGACCCCGTTCTCGGCGAGCTGGGCACCCAGGACCAGGCAGGCGTCGGCTGCGCCACCGCTGTCGGCCAATGCTTCGGCCACCGGCACGAAGCCGGCCGGAACTCGCCTGGGAGCGGCCACCGTGAGCGTCGATCTGTCCCGCACAGACGTTCGCGCACTACCGGCGTCGAACCAGCCCATCTGCGGTGCTCCCTACGTCGGTCAGTCCTCGGATGTCGGGCGACGTCCGGGGTTCTCTGAGGTGGGACGGGATCGGCTCGGGTTCATGACGCCGCGCCAATCGGCAGATTCTCAGGACGGCTGGAAACTTGCGCCCTAGAATCGCGTCAGAAACCTCCCCTTGCACCGTCCCCACACAAATGACACAGACACTTCCCCCCCTTCCCCGCACCGAGAGCCCCGGCGACGCTGAGCTGATCTCAGCCGTCAGGGGCGGAGATCTCGACGCCTACGGGGATCTGTTCGAGCGTCATGTGGGGGCGGCCCGGGTGCTCGCTCGGCAGTTGGTGTCCAGCGGAGACGCGGACGACCTGGTCTCCGATGCCTTCGCCAAGGTGCTCGGCGTCCTGCAGCGTGGGGGCGGTCCCGATCTCGCCTTCCGGGCCTACTTGCTGACGGCGATCCGACGGCTGCACATCGACAAGGTTCGAGCCGGCGCGAAGCTGCACTCGACCGACGACATGGAGAAGTTCGACCCAGGGATCCCCTTCCGCGACACCGTCATCGAGGGTTTCGAGAGCGCGACCGCGGCCACCGCCTTCGCCTCACTGCCCGAGCGCTGGCAGATGGTCTTGTGGCACACCGAGGTCGAGGGACTGAAGCCCGCGGAGGTGGGCGAGCTCCTAGGCATGTCGGCGAACTCTGTCTCCGCGCTCGCCTACCGTGCTCGCGAAGGTCTTCGTCAGGCCTACCTCAACAACCACGCCCCGGAACTGGACGACGCCACCTGCCGGTGGACCCACCAGCACCTGGGCGCCTATGTTCGCAACGGCGTATCCCGCCGAGACGCTGCCAAGATCGAAGGCCACCTCGATGAGTGCCGCAGTTGCCTCGCGGTGTACCTCGAGCTGACCGAGGTCAACTCGAATCTCGGCGCCATACTCGGACCGCTCGTCATCGGCGGGGCTGCCAGCGCGTACGTCGGCAAGCTCGGCGCCGCCGGCTCCGCTGCCGCACCCACCGGGTTCACCGCCGTCGTCGCGGGCCTGAACGGACAGCTCGGAGTCGCCATTGCCGGCGCGGCGGCGGCAACCGTCGCGGTCGGTGCCATCACGACGGGCATCGTCGTGTCCAGGGAC
>JAKFXV010000090.1 GCA_021731205.1 Nocardioides sp.
GGGTGGTGATTGTGACGCCTCGCGTCGTGCTTGTGACGCCTCGGCGGTTTAGGGGGCGGTGCCGAGGAGGGCGTCGTACGCCGCCTCACTGGAGTCGTATAGGAACTGTGAGCAGCGCTCCCACTCGTCAGCCTCTCCGATCGAGCGAGCCGTGAGAGCCAAGATCGCGAGGCAGCGCAGGAAGCCGCGGTTGGGCTCGTGCGACCAGGGGACCGGGCCGTGCCCCTTCCAGCCATTGCGTCGCAGCAGGTCGAGACTCCGGTGGTAGCCGACCCGGGCGAAGGCGTACACCGTCATCTCGTCGGCACCCTCGTCTCGAGCCGCCTGCGCGAGCGCGGCCCAGGCAAACGGCGAGCCCGGGCGGTTGCGCGCCACAAGCTCAGGCGCCACTCCTGCAGCGAGCTCCGCGGCCGCCGGATCTTCGGGCAGCAGGGTGTCCGGTGGGCCCGCCATCAGGTCGATGAAGTTCATGCCGCCACCCTCTCACCCTCTGCCGGTCGACACCCGCCGACCCGTCAAGGACGCGTCGACACGCCGCGAATGTGGGCACATGAGTGACGGGTCACCGGGTGTTAGTGGAGGGAGGTGCCGGCGGAGCTGAGGTTCTGGCAGGCTTCGACGACGCGAGCGGCCATGCCGGCTTCGGCGGCCTTGCCCCAGGCCCGCGGGTCGTAGGCCTTCTTGTTGCCGACCTCGCCGTCCACCTTGAGTACGCCGTCGTAGTTGCTGAACATGTGCGCCGCGACCGGGCGGGTGAAGGCGTACTGCGTGTCGGTGTCGACGTTCATCTTCACCACCCCATAGCTCACCGCGTCGGCGATCTCAGAGGGCAGCGAGCCCGAGCCGCCGTGGAAGACGAGGTCGAAAGGCTTCGAGCCGGCGGGCAACCCGAGCGAGGTGACCACCGCTTCCTGCGCGGCCTTGAGGATCTCGGGGCGCAGCTTGACGTTGCCCGGCTTGTAGACGCCGTGCACGTTGCCGAAGGTCAACGCGGTCATGTAGCGGCCGTTCTCGCCGGTGCCGAGCGCCGCCACCGTGGCCAGTGCGTCCTCGGGTGTCGTGTAGAGCTTCTCGTCGATCGCCCCGACGACGCCGTCCTCCTCGCCACCGACCACGCCGACCTCGATCTCGAGCACGATCTGTGCCGCACGGCACTTGGCCAGCAGCTCCTGGGCGATCACGAGATTCTCATCCATCGGCACCGCCGAGCCGTCCCACATGTGGGACTGGAACAGCGGCGCTTCGCCGCGCTTGACGCGCTCCGCCGAGAGGTCGATCAGCGGCCTGACGAAGCCGTCGAGCTTGTCCTTGGGGCAATGGTCGGTGTGCAGCGCCACGTGGATGGGGTAGCTCTTCGCGACCTCGGCGGCGTACGCCGCGAACGCGACCGAGCCGGTCACCATGTTCTTCACCGTAGGCCCGGAGAAGTACTCCGCGCCGCCGGTGGACACCTGGATGATCCCGTCCGAACCAGCATCGGCGAAGCCCTGCAGCGCGGCGTTGAGAGTCTGGGATGACGACACGTTGATCGCCGGATATGCAAAGGATCCGGACTTCGCCGCATCCAGCATCTGGGCGTAGATCTCGGGGGTCGCGATAGGCATGGTCAAGGTCTCCTCAAGAATTCACCGTTCCTAGCGCCAACCACCCTAGTGCTTGTTAGGCTCGCTCTTTCAACGTGGGGACGAGGGACGAAAGCCGTGACGAATCTGTCCAGTTTCCGGCGTCTGCTGGGGGGCATCGCCGGGCTTGCAGTGATCACCGCGCTGCTCTCCGGAGTCGCCGCGGAAACGGCCGGCGCCGGTCCCGGTTATCAAGAGCCCACCAAGGGTGACTGCCGGACCCTGAGCCTCAAGCAGTTCCGCGCACGATCCAGTTCGAGCGCCCCCGTCGCGTGTACGTCGACCCACACCGCGCAGACGATCTACGTCGGCAAATTACCCGGGCGGCTCTCGTGGAGGTCGCCTCGTGGGCGGGTCACCGACGCGATCGAGACCAGATGCGCCAAGGCCTGGCGAAAGGCCGTCGGAGGCACGGCCAAGAAGCGTGCCCGCTCGGCGTTCGCCCTGGCGACCTTCGAGCCGACCAAGGCCCAAAAGCGCAAGGGCGCACGCTGGTTCCGCTGCGACGCAGGCCTGTTGCGGGGCACGTCGATGACCCCGCTGACCACCACCCGTGCACCCCTGCTGATGACCCCCACGCCGTACGACCAGGCGCGTTGCATGACCTCGAGCGAGCGGATCACCACCTGCGACGCGGCGCATGCGTTCAAAGCGACCCACACGTTCAAGGTCAAGGGCAAGCGCTACCCCGGCAAGCCGCGGGTGAAGAGGCTCGCCAAGCAAGGGTGCAAGACCCGGGTCGCCACGGCGGCCTTCAGGTTCGAGTGGCCCAGTCGCGTCGAGTGGGCCGAGCGCAACCGGCTCGTCGTGTGCTTCTCCAGTGACGTGCTCGCGGTCGGCTCCGACACAACCAAACCGGTCGTCAAAGCGCTGACGAGCCCACCGTCCTTGCTGCCGACCACCAGCGACTTCGTGATCAACGGGAGCGCGACGGACAATGTGGCCGTCTCCACCTTGCTGGCGCGGGTGACCAACGACGCAGGCAGGTTCCTGCAGGACAACCTGACGACGTTCTCGACCACTGCGAACGACCTGCCCATCACCGTCACCGGCCTGGGCACGCCCAATGCGTCGTACAACCTCAACACCGGCAAGCGTGCGGCCGGCGCCTACACAGTGGTCGTCCAGGCGGCCGACGCCGCCGGCAACCTCGCGACCCGTCAGACGCCGGTCACTGTGACCAACCCGAGCAGCGGTGGTGGCGTCGTCTACCAGATGAACGAGGGCCCGGGTGCGACGACGATGATCGACACAGGCGGAAGCAACCTGCACGGGGCGATCTCCCCCACGGCCGCCGCGCACGGGCTCACCAGCGGCGTCGGCTTCCAGGGCGCGACGGGCTACCTGTGGGCCTTCCGAAGCCCGACCGAGCCGCCCGCCGAGCCCGAGCGGGTGATCCAGGTGCCTGATAACAGCATCCTCGATGCGGGCTCGGACGTGTTCACGATCGAGATCCGCTACCGGACCAACAACAGCTTCGGCAACATCATGCAGAAGGGCCAAGCGACCTCTGCGGGCGGCCAATGGAAGATCCAGGCCCCCGGCGGTCGACCCTCATGCCTGTTCAAAGACGGCGCGGGCAATCGGTCCACGGTCCGCTCCAGCATCGACCTCAGCGACACCGGCCAATGGGCAACTCTGCGCTGCGTGCGCGACGCCAGTTACGTGACGATGTATATCAACGGGGTCCGCAACGGTCGCAACTCCGCCAGCAACGTCGGCACCATCAACAACAACGCGCCGCTCACCATCGGTGGCAAGCGCAACTGTGACCAGATCGAGGTCACCTGCGACTACTTCTCCGGGAGCATCGACTACGTCACGCTGACTCACAGCTGACCGGAATCCCGCGCACGAACGCTTCCCCCGGACCACCACCGCACGCACCTTCGCGGTCCCGAAGCTGCCGCGACGTTCGCAGTCCTAGCTAGCCTCGCCACGCATCCTCGGCCGACAGGTCGGCGTGCTCCCGGATCCAGGTGTGCATGGCGATCGCGGCGGCCGCTGAGGCGTTGATCGAGCGGGTCGAGCCGAACTGTGCGATCGAGAACGTCGCGTCGCACACGGCGCGTGCGGCCTCCGACAGCCCCGGGCCTTCCTGACCGAACAGGAAGCAGACCCGGCGCGGCATCGGCATCGTCTCGAGATGCGCAGAGCCCGGCAGGTTGTCGATGCCGAGCAACGGCACCCCCAGGCCGTGCAGGTGATCTGCGAGGTCCTGCGGGGTCGCGTGGTGGCGGATGTGCTGATAGCGGTCGGTGACCATCGCGCCCCGCCGATTCCAGCGCCGGTTGCCCACGATGTGTACTTCGGCCGCCAAGAACGCGTTCGCCGTGCGGACCACGGTGCCGATGTTGAAGTCGTGCTGCCAGTTCTCGATCGCGACGTGGAAGTCGTGCCGGCGGGTGTCGAGGTCGGCGACGATCGCATCCAGCGACCAATAGCGATAGCGGTCCACGACGTTGCGGCGGTCACCGTTGGCCAGCAACTCCGGGTCGTACTCCGACCCTGACGGCCACTGACTCGGCGCGCTGGGCCATGGTCCGACGCCTACCTCGTCCGGTCCGTGCGGCATCGGGTCGTACGGCGCGCGCTCGTCGCCGGGTCCGGGCATGTGCGGAAGGTTAGCGGTGTGTCTCGACCGTAGGGTTGGCGCGTGATGGAACTGCACCCGCTGCTGCTAGGGCTGGACTGGATGGATCCGAACTGGCTCCTGGAGCGGTTCGGCCAGCAGATGTTCTGGGTCAGCGTGGCCATCATCTTCATCGAGTGCGGTCTGCTGTTCCCGATCCTCCCCGGCGACTCGTTGCTGTTCGCGATCGGCCTCTTCATCAACCGGGCCGAAGCCGGCGCCCCCGGCATCGACGTCAACATCTGGGTGGCGATGCTCGTGCTGGTCGTCGCAGCCTTCGGTGGCAATGTCGCCGGCTACGAGATCGGGCGGCTGATCGGACCGGCCCTCTACCAACGGCGCGGCCGGGTGCTGAAGCCGGAGTACTTCGACAAGACCCAGGCCTTCTTCGACCGCTACGGCAACCGCGCCTTGGTGCTCGGCCGGTTCGTGCCGATCGTGCGGACGTTCATCACCGTCGTTGCCGGCGTCAGCCGGATGGACCGGCGGCGGTTCTTCACCTGGTCACTCATCGGCGCGGTGCTATGGGTGCTCAGCATCACCCTGCTGGGGTACTTCCTCGGCGGCATCGAGTTCCTCCAGGACAACCTCGAGGCCGCGGTGCTCGTGATCGTGGGTTTCTCGGTGGTGCCCATGGCGTGGGAGTGGTGGCGGCACCGCCGATAACCTGTCGCCCATGAATCCCGATCAAGACTTGGCCCGCGACATCGACGCCTGCTGCCGGCTGACCGGGTCGTTCACCCTCCGCTCGGGGACCGTGGCGTCGGAGTACTTCGACAAGTACCTCTTCGAGGCCCAACCGGGCCTGCTCGCCCGCGTCGCCGACCAGATGGTCGGCTTGGTGCCGCACGACACCGAGCTGCTGGGCGGGCTCGACCTCGGAGGGGTGCCGATCGCGACCGTGCTGAGCGCCCGCACCGGGCTACCGGCTCTGTTCGTGCGCAAACAACCCAAGGAGTACGGCACCTGCAAGCTCGCGGAAGGACCACCGGTCGCCGGTCGCCGAGTCACCCTGATCGAAGACGTGATCACCACCGGCGGGGCGGTGCGGGACGCGACCCGGGCCTTGCGGGCCGAGGGCGCGATCGTCGAGGTCGTCGTGTGCGCGATCGACCGCAGCCCGGCGGGCGAGAACCCCCTGGCCGACGTCGGGCTGGAGGTTCGCCCGGTGCTGACGAAGGCCCAACTCGACGCAGCGAGGGCCGCGACCGGATAGCGCCCGACGAGCGAGCAACCGACTACTTCCGGGGCTCCACCCGGTCCAGGTGTCCGAAGGCGACCAGCCGGTTGTCGGTATGGAACAGCTCGGCACAGGTGGTGATCGTCAGCAACCGGTCGCCCGCGCTGTCGGGGGGCTGCACTGGCCCGACGGGATTGACCGGCCGCGGAGCGAGCACCCAGTTGTCGGAGAAGTCGACGCTCAGGGCGTCCCCCGCAGTGTCGAGCACATAGACGTACGACGTGGTCCGCGACGAGATGATGATCTCGTCGCCGGGGCGCAGCTCGGGCATCCTGCGCAGCGGCTCCCCGTGGGTCACCCGGTGCGCGGCGATCGCGAAGTTGCCGGGCTCCCCCACGGGAGGAGAGGTCCGGAACCGACCGAACCCCGCCGCCAGCACCTTGGGTGTCGTGCCGCGCAGGATCGGCACGGCGTACCTCTTGCCGAACCTCGGGATCCGCACGACATAGGAGACCTCGGCACCCTCAGCCTTGATCGAGTCCCGGCCGGCGCTCCACTCACGAGTGATCTCGTCGACGATGGCCTCGTGCTTGCGGCTCGAGACGTAGTTGGTGCCGAGCACCTCCCAGCCGACCCAGCCGGCGAGCCCGACCCCCGCAACCAACAACAGCACCCCGAGCCGGACGGTCCATGGCCGGCGGCGGCGCTCAGGCACGTCCACGGGTGAACCCCCAGCTCAATCGGTCGGGTCAAGGGTGGGTCGACTGGTTGTGGATATCCTCCCGCTCATGCGTTCGCACGCCGCGCGGCTCCAGGGGATTCCACCGACCATCTTCTCAGAGATGTCGGCGCTGGCCCTGCGCACCGGCGCGGTCAACCTGGGCCAGGGGTTCCCGGACCGCAGCGGTCCCAGCAGCGTCGTACGCCGGGCGATCCGGGCGCTCGAGGACGGCCAGAACCAGTACCCACCCGGCATCGGCAAGCCCGAGCTCAGACAGGCGATCGCGCGACATCAGCAGCGCCACTACGGACTCGAGCTCGATCCGGACGCCCAGGTCATCGTCACGACGGGCTGCACCGAGGCGATCGCCGGCGCGATCCTCGGTCTGGTCGACCCCGGCGACGCAGTGGTCGTCCTCGAGCCGTACTACGACTCCTACCTCGCGATGATCCAGTTCGCCGGAGGCACGCGGCGACCGGTCACCTTGACGGCCCCGGACTTTCGACTCGACGTGGCCGCGTTGGAGGCGGCCGCGGTCGGCGCGAAGGTGATGCTGCTCAACACTCCACACAACCCGACGGGCACCGTGCTGAGCGCGACGGAGTTGGCGGCTGTCGCTGAGGTGGCGATCCGGCACGATCTGACGGTCATCACCGACGAGGTCTATGAGCACCTCGTCTACGACCACCACGAGCACGTGCCGCTCGCGACTCTTCCCGGCATGTTCGAGCGGACCGTCACCTTGTCGAGCGTCGGCAAGTCCTACTCGCTCACGGGCTGGAAGGTCGGCTGGGCCACGGGTCCGAGCGACCTCGTGGGCGCGGTGCTGGGGGCGAAGCAGTGGCTGAGTTTCACCTCTGGGGCGCCGTTCCAGCCGGCCGTTGCACTGGCCCTCGATGAAGAGGCCGACTATCCGCGTGAGCTCGCCGCCGACCTCGGCGTACGACGTGACCTGCTGTGTGCGGGTCTGCGCGAGGCGGGACTCAAGGTTCGGGTGCCCGAAGGCACGTACTTCGCCACCACCGACATCACCGAGCTCGGTTGGCCCGACGGACGGTCGTTCTGTGTGGCCCTGCCCGAGCGCGCCGGTGTGGTGGCGATCCCGTCCCAGGTCTTCTACGACGACGTGGACGAGGGGCGTCAGCTGGTGCGGTGGGCGTTCTGCAAGGACGAGCCGGTCATCGCCGAGGGCATCAGGCGGCTGGTGGCCGCCGATCTCACGGCCTGAAGACCCTCAGCCCGTGGCGTACCACGTGCGCACATCGGGCCGCATGAGCAGTGCGATCGTGAGCACGCAGGCCATCAGCACCGGCAGCATGA
>JAKFXV010000089.1 GCA_021731205.1 Nocardioides sp.
CAAACGAAACAATAATCCCAATAATTGCCGGCGCATTCGGCGCGTCGGCTTGACGAACTACACTGATGTAACTTCCCGGTCGGGCTCGGCGGGCTGTTTTCGCCGCCACGTGAAGTCTTCGCGGCTCGCCCAGGCGCCGATCCAGAACGCTGCCAGGGCGATCACGATGCCGCCGATGTCGTCGGCCACGTAGTGCCATCCGAAGTACAACGTTGCGACGATCGTCAAAGCGAAGTTGATCCACACCACCCAGTGGACCCAGGCCTTCTCGATCGTGTACTGCGCCATCAAGGCGAACAGCAACGTGATCGCACAATGCAGGCTTGCGAAGCCGGCTACGGACTGGACGGCGTCCAGGTCTCGCCACACGATCCCGACCCGACCACGGAAGAGCGAGTCCATCAGCGTCGTCGTGCCGGTCTCGGCCAGATCGGCGTACAGCCAGGGGTAGCGGAATCCCGGGCCCTGTGTCGGCAGCAGATAGTACGACGCCGTGCCCAGGGCCCACGCGATCACTTGCGCGATAACGAACCAGTAGCCGTAGGAGACGCGCCGCGACCAGATCAACCAGCCGATGAGCATCAGCGGCACCAGCGGGAGGAACCACAAGTAGATGGTGGACAGGACGTGCGCGGTGATGCCGCTGCCCAGGGTCGAGTGCAACACCACGGCCGGTTCGTTGCCGAAGAACAACACCTGGTCGATCTGATGCAACGCGCGGTCGAACTTCTCACGCCCGAGCACCAGCGGAAGGAACGACTTGAGGTTGCGGTAGCTCACATAGGTCACGTAGAAGCACACCAAGCCGATGACGACCAGGGCCATCCGCTCGCGAGTCCAGTGGGTGTTCAGACGTTCCTTGACAAGTGGCAACATCCTGCTGCCCCGAAGCCCCGACAACCACAGCGTCCTGGGGACGATGTCGATCAGGAGCGCTCCGATCAGCATGGCCGGCAGTCGCACCCACGAGGGTCCCAGGAAGCCTTCGGGGTCGACCAAGGGCTTGTCGATGCTCAGCGCGGTGCCGTAAGCCAGCGCTCCCATGAGCACCGCAACCCCGATCAGGACTGCCTGTGCCCGACGATGCATGCGCCTTAGTCTAGGGAAGTCGAGATGACCGCAAGCCTCGTGGTGTCCACGGCCAGGTGCACTTCGGCACCCACTGCGGGGCCGGCCTCGACAACCCCGGAGGCCCCCCGGCGTCGCAGCGGTGCCACGGCGTCCACCTCGCCGATCCCGGCGATCTCGACGATGAGCCGTACGACTTCAGGTGTCGCGCGGGCCGAGGTGACCGTGCCGCTCAGCGGGCCCCTGTCTGCCACGCTCAGCGCCGATCGACGCAGTGCGATCGCCGGCGCGGGCCTGGTTGCCGCACTGCGCGGGCCGCCGTCACCCGTGGCCCGCAGGGCGTCGATGGGAACCCGTTCCCGGAAGGTCATCGCCGCCTTATCGGCCAGCACCCGTGCGTAGCCCAAGAACAGCGCGGTCTCCGTATCCACCGGCGCCCGCCAGACCGATGCGATCGGGCCTTCCTGGATCACCCGACCGGCCCGCATGACCGCCAAGCGGTCGGCCAGGGAGTACGCCTCGTCGTGGTCGTGTGTCACGCACATCGCCGTCGTGCCAGTCGCCTGGAGAATTGCCCGCAGCTCCGTGGCGAGGCGCTCGCGCAGCGGACCGTCGAGGGCCGACAACGGCTCATCGAGCAACAGCAGGCGCGGGTCTCCCGCAAGCGCCCGGGCCAGTGCGACCCGCTGACGCTCGCCGCCGGACAGGGTGGCCGGGTCGCGCCGGTCGTAGCCGGGCAGGCCGACGAGGTCCAGCAGCTCGCTCACCCGGCGCGCGGCCTGAGCTCGCGGCGTGGCCCGCAGCCGGAGCGGATAGGCCACGTTGGCGGCGACCGAGAGATGAGAGAACAGCTGGCCGTCTTGGAACATCATCGCGAAGCCTCTGCGATAGGTCGGCACCCTCGCGAGGTCGGCGCCGTCGAACAGCACCCGCCCGCTCTCGAGCAGCTCCAGCCCGGCGATCGCCCGCAGTAGCGTCGACTTGCCACACCCGGACGGACCGAGCACCGCCAGCACCTCGCCGCGCGGCAGCGCAAGACTCACCTCAGCCACCGCCCGGACCCCGTCGTAGGAGACCGTGACGTCATCCAGCGCCAGCGCGCTCACCGCAGCCCCGCCCCCCGAGTAGCACTCCGGCCCTCGATCTGTTCAACCGCCACCACGACGGCGGCTGTCACCCCGGCCAGGAGCACAGCGGCTGCCATCGCAGTGCCGTAGTTGAGCTCGCCCGGCTGTCCGAGTAGCCGGAAGATCACGACCGGGAGCGTGGGACGCTCGTCTCGGGCGAGGAACGAGGTCGCTCCGAACTCGCCCAAGGACACGGCGAAGGCGAAGCCGGCGGCCGCTGCAAGTGGCCGGCGCAATACGGGCCACTCCACCACCCAGCTCGCCTGCCACGGGTTCGCCCCGAGCGAGGCCGCGGCCTGGCGTCGGCGTACATCGATACCGGCCAGCACCGGGGCCAAGGTTCGCACCACCAGGGGCAGCGCAACCAGCGCCTGGGCGACGGGGACCAGCAAGGGATGGTCGCGCAGGTCGAGGGGCGGTTGGTCCAGGGTGATCAAGAAGCCGAACCCCACCGTCACTGCTGAGACGCCCAGCGGCAGGGCGAACAGTCCGTCCAGCAAGGAGCGAGTCGTGCGTTCGCGCCGAGTGCGGCTCGGGCGTGACACGGCCACTGCGACGGCTAGGCCCAGGCCCAAGGAGAGCCAGGTGGCATCGACCGCCACGCGTAGGGAGGTGACCAGCGCATTCACGACCGAGATGCCGCCCACCTCGGCTCCGCCGGTGAGCGTCCGGTAGTTGACCAGCGACCACTCCCCGGAGCTGCGCAGCGAGCCCACCACCAGAGTCAGGACGGGAGCCATCACCAGCGCAGCGGCCACGACCGCCACACTCAACGCCGGCAGATCGTTGCGGGAGACCCGGCCGGGCGGGGCCGGCGCGCGTTCCTGGGTCGCCGTCGGCGTCAGGTCGAGCCGGCGTACGCCGAGCAGTAGCGCAGTGACGATCAGCAGTTGCAGCAAGGACAGCGCGGCCGCGGCCCGGAGATCCAGCAGGTTCGTGGTCAGCAGGTAGATCTCGGTCTCGACCGTTGCATAACGCAATCCACCGAGCATCAGCACGACTCCGAACGCCGTGGCGCAGAACAAGAACACGACGCTGGCCGAGGCGAGAATCGCGGGCCGTAGCGCGGGCAGGGTGACGGTGCGCAGGACTTGGGAGGGTGAGGCGCCGAGCGCTGCGGCCGCTTCGCCCGGGCGACGATCCAGGCTCTCCCACGCCGATCCCACGGTACGCACCACGACCGCGATGTTGAAGAACGTCAAGGCCGCGACGATCACGGCGGCCGAGGCGTCGACACCCAAGAAGGCCAACGGTCCCGCCAGCAACTGTCGGAACGCGACGCCGACAACCACCGACGGCAACACGAAGGGCACCAACACCACCGCGCGAAGCACGCGGCGTCCGGGGAAGGCAAGCCGGTAGCAGACGTAGGCGACCGGAATCCCCAACGCGATCGAGCAGGCCGTTGCCGCGCCCGATGACCACAGCGTGAACCACAGCACCCGGTGCACTCGAGGCCGCGCCAGCACCTCTTGCACCCCAACCACGTCGAAGCGACCCTCGACCCACAACCCACGGGCCACCATGCCGCTGACCGGCAGGACGAAGAACAGCGCCAAGATGGCCAGCGGGATCGCCACCAAGGCCACCCGTCCGGCGGTGAGGCTGAGTCGTCCGGCCAGGCCCGCCGGCCGGACCGGGGCGGGGTTCACCGCGTGGTGACCTCGTTCCAGCGTTGCAGCCACTCGTCGCGCAGTTCGGTGATCTGGGCCGGGTCCACCCAGTGGGGATCAGTGGGCTGGATGGCGAACCTCGACCAGTCCTCAGGTAGCGGCACGTCGGTGCGCACCGGGAAGACGTACATGCTCTCCGGAAGGGCGGCTTGGACCTCTTCGCTGAGCAAGAAGGAAACCAACTTGTTGGCGCCCTCGGGGTTGGCTGCGCCGGTCAGTACTCCGGCGTACTCGACCTGCTGGAAACAGGTCTCGAGCAGGGCGGCCGTGCGGCTGGAGTTCGCGTCCTCGTCGATGGTGAAGGCGGGTGAGGAGTCGTAGGACAACACGATCGGGCGCTTTCCCTGCTCGCCGCCCTGAGTGAAGTCGACGTAGTAGGCGTCGGACCAGCCCGCTGTGAGCCGCGCCCCATTGGCCATCAACGCGACCCAGTAGTCCTCCCACCCTTCGCCGTAGGCTGCGATCGTGGTGAGCAGGAACGCCAAACCGGTCGAGCTGGTTGCGGCACCCGGGAGGACCAGTAGGTCCCGATAGGCCGGATCGGTCAGATCCGTCAAGGTCGTCGGGGGGGCCAGCTTGTTGCGAGCGAACCAGGTGGTGTCGACGTTGATGCAGACGTTGGCCTGATCGATGGGAACCAGTCGGGTCTCGGGGCGGCCGTCCGGCGCCGTCAACCGGTAGTCCGCAGCTCCCGCCGGCAGATCGCCCACGAACGGTGCGAAGACGTCGGCCCCCAGGGCACGGGTGGCAAAGGTGTTGTCGATGCCGAAGGCCACATCGCCCGTGGGGTTCCCCTGGGTGAGCACCAACTTGTTCGTCAACGTCCCGGCGTCACCGGCCGCCCGGACCGTCAGCGTCAGCCCTGAGGTCTCCTCGAAGCGTGCCTGCAACTCCTCGGGCAGGACGAACGACTCGTGGGTGACCAAGACGACTTCGGCGGGAACGTCCTCGGTGGCGGAGGAATCGCCCTCCCCTACTGCCGAGCACGCGCCCGCGAGCATCGCCGTGAGGGTGAGGCCCAGGACCATCCGGACGCGGCGGGCCAGACGTGCGTTGCCCAGGGTTGATCGAACCATGATGCGACTCCCTTCGCCGGTGCTAACCGGAGCAGGTTCGGAGGGTCTGCGGCGGATCCGCACTCTCAGCACGCCGGGCGTGCTCCCCTGTCTGTGTGCACCACAGCATACCGGAGCCATGGCCGCTGCCAGCGCCCCGGCCGGAGCCGGACACAATGGCCCGGTGAGTACGACGGAGATCGACAGTCCAAGCCGCCGGCACCAACTGCTCGCCTTCGGCCTCCCGCGGTTGCTACGGTCCCAACCGCTGGGCGACGAGGCGGGGGAACGAGCCGCCTGCCTGGCCAGGAACCGCGAGCGAGCCAGCGCCCACGAGCGGTTGCCGACGCTGGTTGTGCCCGGATTCGAACGCCGCTTCGAGGTGACGACCGAGCGCCTACGTGGCGATCGAGGGGTGGACTTTACCTCGTTCGTCATCACCCCGCGCGGCAGCGATCCGTCGCGGACGCTGTTCTACCTGCACGGCGGCGCATTCATCTCCCCGATCGACCGGTTCCACGTGCGCTACGTGTCCCGCCTGGCGTCGGCGCTGGACCTGCGCGTCGTGATGCCGCAGTACCCCCTCGCCCCGGAGTACACCTGGCGAGACTCGCATCAAGCGTTGGTGGCGTCTGTCTCGGACTGGGTCGGACGTTCCCCCGACGGGCTGGTCCTCGCGGGAGATTCGGCGGGTGGCGGTTTGGCGCTGGCAGTCGCGATCGCGTTGCGGGACCAGGGCTTGAAACAGCCGCGCCGCCTGGTCCTGCACGCCCCGTGGGGAGATCTCACGACGTCGACGCCCGAGACGGCGGAGTACGCCCGGATCGACACCTGGCTGCAGTACTCCAAGGTGCTGGCGTTCGCTCGCTGGTGGGCAGGAGCCCCGGAGGACCTCAGCCGTCCGGAGGTCAGCCCGACGCTCGCCGACCTCAACGACCTACCTCCTGCCTTGGTCTTCGCCGGCACCCGGGATCTGCTGCTGCCGGGCTGCCGGCTGCTCGCCGCTCGCGCGGCACAGTCCACCTGGGAGCTGACCTACGTCGAACGCCCGGGGTTGGTGCACGTCTTTGGGATCATGCCGTTCATCCCGGAGGCGGCAGAGGCCTTCGCGCGGACGGTCGAGTATCTGCGCACGGCGGGAATCTGACGCACGTCACCGCTTCGTAAGGCCGTTCCCGGCTTCCGTAGCAGCACCCGGCAGTAGCGTTGCGCCCATGCGCTCGGTCAGGTCCGCCTCATGGCTGCTGTGCGTCCTTCTGGTCTCCGCCTGTTCCGCGGACTCCGGCGCGACGACCGATCCCGCCGCCCAGGAACCCGGATCGGCATCGACGCCGGCCGTCCCCGATGCACCCGACGCGACGACCGATGCCCCGGGCGCCGAGCCCGAGTCAGTGCCGGTCCCGCAGTCCTTGCGTTTCACCGGGACCACTGTCGAGGGCGACCGCTTCGAGGGCGCGACACTGGCGGGGAAACCGGCCGTCTTGTGGTTCTGGGCGCCGTGGTGTCACATCTGCAAGGGGCAGACACCGAGCGTGTCCGCCCTCGCCGAGAAGTACGCCGGCGAGGTCGCGATCGTGGGTGTGGCCGGACTCAGCGAAGATCCAGCAGGCATCGCCGCCTTCGCCGCCGACACGTCCGGCATCGTCAACCTCACCGACTCCCCGGGTGAGCTGTGGCGGAGGTTCGGCATCGTCGAGCAGAGTGTCTTCACGGTGCTCGACGCCGACGGCAAGGTCGTGTCCGAAGGCTTCTTGCGAGACGACGAGCTGAACACGCTCGTCGCCTCCCTGGTCGGCTGAGGCCGGGTTCGAGCCAGGGATGCCCGACGGCCTGCTCGCTCTGGCGCTAGGCGCCGGCATGCTGGCCGCCGTCAACCCGTGCGGCTTCGCCCTGTTGCCGGCGTACCTCTCACTGCTGATCTTGGGAGATCAGTCCCTCTCCCGGTCGCGAACCGTGTGGCGGGCGCTGCGCCTGTCACTCGCCATGAGCCTGGGCTTTGCCGCGGTCTTCGCCGTCTTCGGACTCCTGATCGCGCCGGCGGCTGCGGGTGTGCAGCGCTACCTGCCCTGGTTCACGATCGTCTTCGGGCTGAGTCTGGTGCTGCTGGGTGGAGCCTTGCTGGCCGGGTGGAGCGTGCGACTGCCGCTCCGGTCCCGGCGGCGGACCGGGCGTCCACTCAGCTCGTCGTTCGGCTCGATGGTGGGGTTCGGTGCGAGTTATGCCGTCGCTTCGCTCGGTTGCACGATCGCGCCATTCCTGGTGGTGGTCGTCAGCGGGTTCCGTCAGGAGTCGTGGGCGGTCGGCACAGCGCTGTTCGTCACCTACGCCGCCGGGATGGGACTGGTCGTCGGCACTGTCGCCGTGGCCGTCGCGCTCGCCCAGGACTCGGTCGTCAGATCGTTGCGCAGGACCGGAGCCTGGGCACCGCGACTGAGTGGACTGCTGTTGCTGCTGGCCGGGGCGTACGTCGCGTACTACGGCTGGTGGGAACTGCGGGTCGCCGATGGTGTCGGGTTCGACGATCCGGTCATCGCCGCGGCCA
>JAKFXV010000152.1 GCA_021731205.1 Nocardioides sp.
TGCTTGACCATCGCGCAGCGTCGTGACGGGCTGTTGGAGATCGAACTGCTGGCTGCTCGGGTGGAGTCGTTGCGGTTGCGGTTCATCGCCGCGGCTGGGGACGTGGCTGCCGGTGAGGGTGCCCGGGATGTGGCGACCTGGTTGGCGCATCACACGCGTAGTGACCGGGCTGAGAACGCTCGGGATGAGCGGTTGGCGCGGGGTCTGGACCGGACCTGGAACGCGGTGGCCGGTGCGTTGGGCGAAGGACGGGTCAATGCGGGCCAGGCGCGGGCGATCGTGTGGGGGCTGGAGAAGCTGCCCGAGGAGACCCCGCCGGAGGTGCTGAGGCAGGCGGAGGCGCATCTGGTCGCCGAAGCCGCGACGTTTGGGCCGCGGGAGTTGCGGTGTCTGGCCCGCCGGGTTCTCGATGTGATCGCCCCCGAGCTCGGCGAGGACCACGAGCGGCGGGCGTTGGAACGCGAGGAAGCCCACGCCCGCAAACACACGTGTCTGCGGACCAGGCAGCGTGGGGACGGCAGCACCGAGATCTACGCGCGAGTGCCCGACGCCACCGCGGCCCGACTGCTGACCTACCTGGAGGCGTTCACCGCACCCCGACACCAGGGGGGACATCAACAGGCAGGCACCGATTGGGCGGCGTTGGCCTATGACCAACAGTTGGGCCACGCGTTCACCGCGTTGTTGGAGACCATCGACCCGACCCGGATGCCGTTGCATGGCGGTGACGGCACCACGGTGCTGGTCACCATCCCCCTGGCAGGGCTGCGCGACGGGCTGGGGGTGGCCGGGTTCGGCGGCGACGACGTGATCACCCCCGGCCACGCCCGCCGGCTGGCGTGCACCGCACAGATCATCCCGGTCGTGCTCGGTGGCAGGTCCGAGGTCCTCGACTTCGGACGCCGACGCAGACTGTTCAGCCCCACCCAACGCAAAGCGATGGCGATCCGCGACCAACACTGCCGCGCCCAGGGCTGCGGCATCCCCGCCGCCTGGTGCGAAGCCCACCACGCCACCGACCCCTGGTCCCACGGCGGCAACACCGACCTCGCCGACGGCGTGTTGCTGTGCCACTTCCACCACCAACGCACCCACGACCCCACCTACGACCACACCCGGCTACCCGGCGGCACCATCAGATACCACCGCCGCAGATAGGCCGGGAAAGTCGCGCGCGGATGTCATCGCCGTTGTCTAGGGTGCTGAGGTGGTCAACGAGGCATCGGGGGAGTCCGTCGAGCTGATGATCTCGGCGCGCGGCCTCACGAAGACGTTCGGAGAGGTCGAGGCGGTCCGCGGCATCGACGTGGACGTACGACGCGCGGAGGCGTTCGGGTTCCTCGGCCCGAACGGCGCCGGCAAGTCCTCGACGATGCGGATGATCGCGGCCGTCTCGCCGCCGACCGGCGGCACCCTGGAGATCTTCGGGCTGGACCCCACCGCGCACGGAGCCGGCATCCGGGCGCGGCTCGGGGTCTGTCCACAACAAGACAGCCTCGACACCGAGCTGAACGTCTTCGACAACCTGTACATCTACGGCCGCTACTTCGGCATACCGCGCGCGGACGTCAAAGCGCGCGCCCACGAGCTGCTCGAGTTCGTGCAGCTCACCGACAAGGCCGACAGCCGCATCGACAGCCTCTCGGGGGGCATGAAACGACGGCTCACGATCGCGCGATCGCTGATCAACTCACCCGACCTGCTGCTGCTGGACGAGCCGACGACCGGCCTTGACCCCCAGGCCAGGCACGTCGTGTGGGACCGCCTGTTTCGACTCAAGCAGCAGGGCGTGACCCTGGTGCTGACCACGCACTACATGGACGAGGCGGAGCAACTGTGTGACCGCCTGGTGGTCATGGACAAGGGCCGGATCGTCGCCGAAGGCTCACCGTTGGCGCTGATCGCCGAGCACTCCACCCGGGAGGTTGCCGAACTCCGCTTCGGGGTCGGCGAACATGAAGGGACCGCCGCTCGGGTGAGCGACCTGGGGGAGCGGGTCGAAGTACTGCCCGATCGCCTCCTGGTGTACGCCGAGGACGGTGAGGAGGTCGTGACCAAGGTGCACGAACGCGGGCTGTCCCCGGTGGCGACCCTGGTGCGGCGCTCGACTCTCGAGGACGTGTTCCTTCGCCTCACCGGTCGGACGCTGGTCGACTGATGCGTGAGCTCCCGTTGCTCGAGGGCACTGTGCGCCAACTCGACTACTGGTGGACGCTCTACCTCCGGACCTGGCGAGGTGGGGTCGTGTCGTCGTTCCTGACCCCCCTGTTCTATGTCGTCGCGATCGGGGTGCTGCTCGGCGGGTTCATCGAAGGCGACCCCGCCCAGCTGAACGGCGCGTCGTCGTACCTGCTGTTCGTGGTGCCCGGGTTGGTCGCCAGTCAGACGATGAACACCGCGATCGGCGAGGTGACCTACCCCGTGATGGGCCTGATCAAGTGGCACCGCGGCTACTACGCGATGCTCGCAACGCCGCTGGCCCCCATCCACTTGGTCGCCGGCACGCTGATGTTCACGCTGTTCCGGGTGGCCAGCACCACCGCGGTCTTCTTGCTGGTGCTCGCACCGTTCGGGCTCTTCGCAACCTGGTGGGGGGCCGTGCTCACCTTCTTGGTCCAACTGTTGCTCGGCATGGCATTCGCCACGGTCATCTTCGCGTTCAGCGCACGGGTCAGGACCGACGAGGCGTACGGCGTGCTGTTCCGGCTTGTGGTGTTCCCGCTGTTCTTGTTCTCGGGAGCCTTCTTCCCGATCGACAACCTCGGCCCGGTGCTCAGCTGGGCCGCCCGGCTGACCCCGTTGTGGCACGGCGTCGATCTGTCTCGAATGTTGATGGTCAACGTGATCGACTGGCGCCTGGCCTTGGTGCACGTCGCGGTGCTGACGGTGCTGATGGCCGCGGGCTGGTTCCTCTCGGTGCGCGCCCTTACCGAAAGGCTGGCCCAATGACCACCCAGCTGACCGGCGTGGCCACCGCCAGGACTGCACCCAACCCGGCCCAGGCGGTCGGACTGATGTTGCTGCGCAACTACCTCGTGTATCGCTCGGCCTGGAAGATCTTCGTCACCGGCTTCATCGAGCCGGTGCTCTACCTGTTCTCCATCGGCATCGGGGTCGGGGAGCTGATCGACACCTTCGAGTTCAATGGGCGGGCGATCCCGTACGCCGAGTTCGTGGCCCCCGCGATGCTCGCCGCGTCGGCCATGAACGGGGCGATCTACTCCTCCACGTTCAACGTGTTCTTCAAGCTCAAGTTCGACAAGCTGTACGACCAGATCCTTGCGACTCCGCTGTCCACCGGCGATGTCGCTCGCGGTGAGATCGCCTGGGGTCTGGTGCGTGGTGGGGTCTATTCCGCCGCGTTCATCGTGGTGATGCTGGTAATGGGCCTGATCAGCTCGTGGTGGGCGGTGTTGGCGTTGCCGGCAGCGCTGTTGATCGGCTTCGCCTTCTCGGCGGTCGGCATGGCGCTCACGACGTACATGCGCACCTGGCAGGACTTCGAGAAGGTCACGCTGTTGCAACTGCCGCTGTTCTTGTTCTCGGCGACCTTCTTCCCGATCAGCGCACTCGGCGGCTGGAGTTGGCTGATCGAGATCAGCCCGCTCTACCGTGGGGTGGTGTTGTGCCGGGAACTGACGACGGGTGCGCTGAGCCAGGCATCGGTCATCTCGGTGGTCTATCTGGTGGTGATGGGCCTGATCGGGTTGGTCGTCGTACGCCGTCGGCTGTCCCTCCTGCTGTTGAAGTGAGCCGTTGTTGAAGTGAGCCGTTGTCGAAGTGAGTTGTTGTTGACGTGAGCGAGGAGGAGACGTGAGGCATACCGAGCTCTGGGCCCGGCTGGAGGCCGCTCTGGGCGCGGAGGTGGTCGGCACCTGGGCCGACTACCAGGCGCTCAGTGAGCTCGGTAGTCGCACGGTCAACGAGGCCTTGGCCGACGGGTTCGCGCCCAAGCGGATCTGGCTGGCGGTCTGGGCGGTGCTCGAGCTCCCGGACTCGCAGCGCTAGGACGACAAGAGATGAGCAGCAGCGAGACCCTCGCCGAGGCCACCGCCCGGCTGGCCCACGTGCAGCGCCGCACCGTGTGGGTGCTGGGGATCGCTCAAGCCCTCGGTGGTGTCGGCATCACGATCGGCATCGCCGCGGCATCCCTGCTGGCCAAGGACATCTCTGGTTCGGAGGAGCAGGCCGGGCTCGCGCAGACGTTCCAGGTGCTCGGCGCAGCGGTGACGTCGTACCTCCTGGCGCGCTGGATGTCGCAGCGCGGGCGTCGGTTCGGGCTGGCGCTGGCCCTGGCGATCGGTGGGGCCGGTTCGCTGCTGCTCGCGGTCGCCGGGGTCCTGGACTCGATGCCGGTGCTGTTGTTGGGTGCGAGCCTGCTCGGGGCGACGACCTCGGCCAGCCTCGCCGCGAGGTACGCCGCCACCGACCTTGCGCCCGACGCCAGCCGTGGCCGGGCGCTCTCGATCGTGGTGTGGGCCACGACCGTCGGGACGGTCGCCGGCCCCAATCTGGCCGGCCCGGCCGGGACCGTCGCCATCAAGTTCGGCTTCCCCGAACTGGCAGGCCCCTTCGCACTGGGCAGCCTCGGCATTCTCGGCTCCGCTGTCGTGCTGTGGGTCTGGCTGCGACCCGACCCGCTGCTGCTGTCACGTGAGATCGCCCAGACCCCGCCACCGACGGGCAGCGGCCTGACCTGGTCGCGCGTGTGGGCCGTCCTTCGCGAGAGCCCGGCCGTGACCGCCGCGATCATCGGCCTCTCGTGTGCCCATGCCGTGATGGTGGCGGTGATGGTGATGACCCCGCTGCACATGGCGCACGGGGGCGCTGAGCTCCGCATCATCGGCGTCGTGATCAGCGTGCACGTGCTGGGCATGTTCGCCTTCTCACCCCTCGTCGGCTGGGCTGCGGACGCGTGGGGGCGCTGGCCGGTGCTCGCCTGCGGCGGGGTGATCCTGCTGGCGGCCCTGGTGGCCAGCGGCGCCTCACCCGAGGGCACCTCGTGGGAGATCTTCGCCGGGCTGTTCCTGCTCGGACTGGGCTGGTCGCTCGCAACGGTGTCTGGATCGACCCTGATCGCGGATCTCGTGCCGCTGGATGCCCGGACCGACGTGCAAGGGGCTTCCGACCTGTTCATGGGCCTGGTGGCCGCGGCGGCCGGCGGGCTGTCCGGGGTCGTGATGGCCCAGGCGGGCTATCCGGCGCTGTGTGGCTATGCCGCCGTGATGGCGCTGTGCGTGGTCGCGTCCGCCCTGGTCGTACGACGGGTGGGCCTTACGGTTCCGTGACGGCCGCCGCGTTCCGGCAGGATTGGTCATACGCGGCTGGCAGGGTGAACCCGTGAGGAATGGTGCACAGTGAAGAGTCTTCGTGCCGAGGTCGCCGTCATCGGTGGTAGCGGCTTCTACTCCTTCTTGAGGGGTGCCAAGCAGCTCCCCGTCAGCACGCCGTACGGCGAACCCTCCGCGCCGATCTCCGTCGGAGATGTCGCGACGGCCGCGGGCGAGCGCCGGGTGGCCTTCGTGCCGCGCCACGGCCTGCATCACGAACGTCCGCCGCACGGCATCAACTATCGCGCCAATCTGTGGGCGCTGCGGTCGCTGGGGGTGCGCCAAGTGCTCGCGCCGTGCGCAGTCGGGGGGCTGCGCGCCGAGGTGGCCCCCGGCGACATCGTCGTGCCGGACCAGCTCGTCGATCGCACGCAGGGACGAGTTCGGAGTTTCGTCGAGTCGGGCGGCACCCACGTTCCTTTCGCGGACCCCTACTGCGGCCGGCTTGGTGCGACGCTGGGAGAAGACTCCGAGGTCCAGCGCGGGGCCACAATGGTGGTGATCGAGGGCCCTCGGTTCTCGACCCGCGCCGAGTCTCAGTCGTACGCCGCCATGGGCTGGTCCCTGATCAACATGACCGGACTCCCGGAAGCGGCGCTGGCTCGAGAACTGCGGATGTGTTACGCGGCGGTCGCCTTGGTCACCGACATGGACGCCGGCGTCGAAGCGGGCGAGGGTGTCGGCCAGGCCGAGGTCTTCGCGACGTTCGAGCGCAACATCGAGCGAGTCAAAGGTCTGCTCGCGCGGACGATCGGCCGACTGCCTGACCCCGAGGGTTGTGCGTGCTCCTCCTGGGCCGAAGGGCTCGATCTCAGCTACGAGATTCCCGAGCCCGGATGAGGGTGCTGCTCACCGGTTCGGCTGGGTTCATCGGTTCTGCGATCCGCCGAGCCCTGGAGGCTGCCGGCGACGAGGTTGTCGGTGTCGACCTGATGCTTCCGCAGGCTCACGGCGCGGCCCGGGCACCTGAAGGCACCCATCATCTCGATGTGCGTGAGGCCGGCGTCTGGTCGAGGCTTCTCGACGGCGTCGACATCGTGTGCCACCAGGCCGCGATGGTCGGTGCGGGGCTCAGCCCGGCCGATCTCCCGGCGTACGCCGGTCACAATGACCTCGGCACCGCCGCCTTGCTGGCTGCCATGGCGGATCGAGGTGTTCACCAACTGGTCCAGGCCTCGTCCATGGTGGTCTATGGCGAGGGCCGGTATCGCTGTGCCAAGCATGGTCCGGCGCCAGCCGGCGTACGACCGCTCGAGGCCTTGGATCAGGGCAGCTTCGACCATGAGTGCACGACATGTGCTCGGCCGCTCTCGTGGGACCTGGTCACCGAGGACGCACGTTTGGAACCGCGCAGTTCATACGCCGCCAGCAAGGTCGCCCAGGAGCACTACGCCGCCGCCTGGGCCAGGCAGGTCGGAGGCCGCGTCATCTCCCTGCGCTACCACAACGTCTACGGGCCCCACATGCCGCGGGACACGCCGTACTCCGGTGTGGCGGCGCTCTTTCGATCGGCGCTCGAGCGAGGCGAGGCGCCACGAGTCTTCGAGGATGGCGAGCAGGCGCGCGACTTCGTGCACGTCACCGATGTCGCCGAGGCGAATCTGCTGGCCATCGGCGCGGTGGGGGATCGTCCAGCCGGTTCGGTGAGCGCCTACAACGTAGGATCGGGCATCCCGGTGACGATCCGCGAGGTGGCGTGCCTGGTGGGTCGGACCCACGGGGGAGTTGCGCCCGACGTCACCGGGGACTACCGGCGTGGCGACGTTCGCCACATCGTCGCCTCACCCGAACGGGCGGCCGCAGAGCTCGGGTTTCACGCGCGGATCACTCCCCAGGCCGGCCTGCGAGAGTTCGCCACCGCCCCGCTACGCACCTAGGCTCCCTACCAGTCGGTCCATAGCAGGTGTTGGATGACGAGCGCGGCGACCACCTGGCCTGCGAGCCCCCACCTCCGCCAGCGCTCGGGCAGCACCGCGCACGACACCAGCAGCCAGGGCACAAAGGGGAGCCAGATCCGTTCGACCTCCGCCCGGCTCAGCTGGGAGAGGTTGGCGAGCAGCACCATGGCCGCCCCGGCGCCGGCTGTCC
>JAKFXV010000057.1 GCA_021731205.1 Nocardioides sp.
GGGACGGGTTACCCCGGAGATGGAGTACGTCGCGATCCGTGAGGGCTGTGACGTCGAGCTGGTCCGCTCCGAGGTGGCAGCCGGGCGCGCGATCATCCCGGCCAACGTCAACCATCCCGAGGCCGAGCCGATGATCATCGGACGCCGGTTCCTGGTGAAGGTCAACGCCAACATCGGCAACTCCGCGGTGACGAGCTCGATCGCCGAGGAGGTCGACAAGCTCACCTGGGCGGTGACCTGGGGTGCGGACACGGTGATGGACCTGTCCACCGGGGACGACATCCACACCACCCGCGAGTGGATCATCCGCAACTCCCCGGTCCCGATCGGCACCGTGCCGATCTACCAGGCCCTGGAGAAGGTCGACGGCGACGCCAGCAAGCTGACCTGGGAGGTGTTCCGGGACACCGTCATCGAGCAGTGCGAGCAGGGCGTGGACTATATGACCATCCACGCCGGCGTGCTGCTGCGCTACGTGCCGCTGACCGCCCAGCGGATCACCGGGATCGTGTCTCGTGGCGGTTCGATCATGGCCGGCTGGTGCCTCGCGAACCACGAGGAGAACTTCCTCTACACCCACTTCGACGACCTGTGCGAGATCTTCGCCCGGTACGACGTGTCCTTCTCGCTCGGCGACGGCCTCCGTCCCGGCTGCACCGCCGACGCCAACGACGAGGCGCAGTTCGCCGAGCTCCGCACCCTGGCGGAGCTAACGCAGCGCGCCTGGGAGCACGACGTGCAGGTGATGGTCGAGGGCCCCGGGCACGTGCCGCTGAACCTGGTGGAGGAGAACGTCGTCCTGCAGCAGGAGTGGTGCCACGACGCGCCGTTCTACACCCTCGGGCCGCTGGCCACCGACATCGCGCCCGGCTACGACCACATCACCTCTGCCATCGGCGCGGCGGCGATAGCCATGCACGGCACCGCGATGCTGTGCTACGTCACCCCCAAGGAGCACCTCGGCCTGCCCAACCGCGACGACGTGAAGACCGGGGTGATCACCTACAAGCTCGCCGCCCACTCGGCCGACGTCGCCAAAGGTCACCCCGGTGCCCGCGACTGGGACGACACGCTGTCACGTGCCCGTTTCGAGTTCCGCTGGCACGACCAGTTCGCGCTCTCCCTGGACCCGCACACCGCCGAGGCGTTCCACGACGAGACCCTCCCGGCCGAGGCCAGCAAGACCGCGCACTTCTGTTCCATGTGCGGGCCGAAGTTCTGCTCGATGCGGATCAGCCAGGACGTTCGCGACTACGTCGCGACGGGCATGGCCGAGAAGTCCGCACAGTTCCTCGAGCTCGGGAGCTCGGTCTACGTGGACGACGAGACTTACAGTGCAGCCCCGTGACGTGGCAGCGGCCGGTTCCCCTCATCGGCGACCGGACCTCGGCGGCCGAGCGGGCCGCCGAGGTCGGGGCCTGGGCGTTCCCCGATCCGGTTCGGGAGAGCTTCTACGCCCTGGTCGGTGCTCGCCGGGACATCCGCAGGTACCGACCTGACCCTGTGGAGCCCGAAATCCTGGACCGGGTGCTCTCCGCGGCCCACATGGCGCCTTCGGTCGGACACAGCCAACCCTGGCGGTTCATCGTGGTGTCCGAACCGGGGACCCGGGACAGGGCGGCCCGGATGTCCGACGAACAGCGCCTGCGACAGGCGCGGCAGATGGAGCCAGACGCGGCTCGGCGCATGCTGGACCTGCAGCTCGAAGGCATCCGTGAGGCACCCCTGGGTGTCGTCGTGGCCTGCGACCGGCGTGCTCCGGCCGGTGGTGTCCTCGGTCGCGCCACCTTCCCGGACACCGACCTATGGTCGTGTGCCTGCGCCATCGAGAACCTATGGCTCGCAGCCCGGGTCGAGGGTCTGGGGGTCGGCTGGGTCACCCTGTTCGACCAACAGGAGCTCGCGAACCTCGTCGGAGTGCCCGATGGCGTGGTCACGCTCGGGTGGCTGTGCCTGGGCTGGCCCGACGAACGGCCACCCGCACCCGGGCTGGAGCGAGCCGGCTGGTCTCGCCGCCAGCCGGTCAGTGAGGTGGTGATGAATGAACGTTGGAGCTCCGCCACAGCCCCGCCCTCGTACCTCCGTTCGCCCGACAACACTGCGATCGTGGGGGCACGGGACGAGGCCGACGTCCTGCTCACGCCGCCCGGTTCACTCGGTCTCCTCGACCGTTGCATCGACCGCGTGGCGGCCGCCGCGCATGGGCAGTCCGCCGCCGTCCCGACCGGGCAGCTGTTGCTGGTTGCCGGTCGGCACGGCGTGGTCGCACACGGGGTATCGGCCTTTTCGCCATCGGTCACCGACGACGTCCTGGCCGCAAGTGCGGTCGGCGAGTCTGCTGGCGCTGCCGCAGCCCGGGCGGCTGGTCTGGACTTCTGCGTGATCGATGCCGGAACCGCGTCGGGCGACCTGGTCCACACCGACGCCATGCCCGCCGAACAGGTCCGTGACCTGCTCGCACGGGGTCGCCGTTGCGGCGAGTCGGCGGGTCGCGCACACGGTCTCCTCGCCCTGGGCGAGGTGGGCATCGGCAACACGACCGTCGCCGCCGCGCTGGCGGCCGTCCTGCTCAACGTCGCTCCCGCCGAGGTAGTGGGCCTCGGCGCGGGAGCAGACACCGCCATGGTGCGACGCAAGACCGAGGTTTTGGCAGCCGCCCTGACGCGCGTGGAGGGATCTCACGGCTCCGACCCCGTGGCGCCCGAGGACCTCCTCGCCTGCCTGGGGGGACCGGAGTTCTGCGTCCTCGCCGGTGCCGTGCTCGGAGCAGCATCCGTCAACGCCGTCATCGTCCTCGACGGTCTGGCCACCAGCGTCGCCGCCCTGGTCGCCGTCGAGATGGAGCCGGCCGCGGCGGCGTACCTGATCGCCGGGCAACGCAGCCGGGAGCGCGCCCACGACCTCGTGCTCGACCACCTCGGCCTGGAACCACTGCTCGACCTGCGGCTGCGAGCCGGCGAAGGCGTAGGCGCCGTCTTGGCCGCCAGCATGGTGATCAGCGGACTCAGGGTGCGCCACGGAATTGGCCGAACCGCGCCATGAGACAGCGCGTCCGCCGCGCAGGAGGCGCGGACGGCGAAGGCAGGGGTGACACCATGCGGTACCGACGGCTTGGACGAACCGGACTCGACTCATAGATTCAGCATGGTGAGCGTCCTGGTCATCCAGCCCGACGAGACCGATCCCCCGGAGCGGCTGGGGGACTGGCTCCGCGAGGCCGGGATCGAGTTCCGCGTGATCCGGCCGTACGCCGGCGAGGCCGTGCCCGACTCGATCGCCGAGGACGCGCTGGTCGTGCTCGGCGGCGACATGGGCGCTCACGACGAGAGCGATCATCCCTGGCTCGCCGACATCAAGGAGCTCCTGCGCACCGCCGTCGCGTCCGAGACGCCCACCCTCGGCATCTGCCTGGGCGGTCAGCTCCTGGCGGCCGCGACGGGCGGCCGGGTCGAGCGCGGCAGCGACGGGACCGAGGCCGGCACCGTCGTGTCCGACCTGCGCCCCGAGGCGGCCGCAGATCCGCTCTTCGGAGGCCTCCCGGCCCGGATCCGGATGATGACCATGCACCGCGACGCCATCACCGAGCTGCCTCCCGGCGCGGTCTGGCTCGCCGACTCGGACCCCTACCCACACCAGGGCTTCCGGGTCGGCCCGGCCGCCTGGGGCGTGCAGTTCCATCCGGAGATCTCCCCGGCCACCTACCGAGGCTGGGCGGAGTCCTCCACCGACGACGCCGACGAGCAGCAGCGGGGCATCGACGGCGTCGCCCAAGCGGAGAAGTACGACGACGAGATCGCGCCGGTCGCCAAGTCACTCGCCGACGCCTTCGCAGCGTTCGTGATCGACCACGCCGGCCGAGGGCTGGGGCCAGGCCCGATGCCGGCCGGTGCTCGAGACCCCCAGGGACGTCAGCGGTCAGGGTTGGACGGAGAGGAACAGGAAGGCGGCCAGTAGCACCAGATGGACAACGCCCTGAAGCGCGTAGGCCCGCCCCTGGGACATCGTGAAAGCGGTGACCACCACGGTCAGCGCGAAAAGGACCATCTGGGTCGGCTCCAGGCCGAGCTCCAACGGGCCGGGGAGCCAGATCATCGCGACCGCCACGGTCGGGATCGTGAGCCCGATCGAAGCCATCGCCGAACCGTATGCCAGGTTCAAGCTGTTCTGCACCCGGTCCCGCACGGCGTTTCGGACCGCTGCAATGGACTCGGGCGCGAGCACGAACAGGGCGATGACCACGCCGACGACCGCATAGGGAAGCCCGAGCTCCTGGACCACGTCCTCGATGGTCGGCGAGAGCACCTTGGCGAGCCCGACCACCGCCAGCAGGGCCACGAGCAGCAGGCTGAAGCTGATCCACGCCTGACGCGCGGCGGGCGGGTCGGCGTGGCCGTCGGCATCGAGGTCGAGCAGGCCGGTGACCCGGCCCCGCTCGTCGCTCGCGACCGGGAGGAAGAAGTCCCGGTGGCGAATGGTCTGGGTGAACACGAAGGCGGCGTACAGCGCCAACGAGGCGACCGCGGCGAAGGCCAGCTGTGAGGGCGAGTACTCCCGGCCCTCGGCCGAGGTCGTGAAGCTGGGCAGCACCAGCGTCACACCGGCCAACGTGATGACCGTGGCGACCGCCGAGCCGGTGCCCGAGGCATTGAAACTCACCAAACGATGTTTGAGCCCGCCCACCAGCAACGAGAGGCCGACGATGCCGTTGAGGGTGATCATCACCGCCGCGAAGACGGTGTCGCGGGCGTAACTGCCGGCGCCCTTCCCACCGCTGGTCATCAGCATCACGATCAGGCCCACCTCGATGACCGTGACCGCGACCGCCAACATCAGCGAGCCGAACGGTTCCCCCACCTTGTGGGCCACCACCTCGGCATGATGGACGGCGGCGACGATCCCACCCACCAGCGCAACAGCCACGACGGCGAGCACCGCCCCGTGGTCGTGCCGGAACCACGTGATGGCCAGCGTCAGCAGCGCGATGACCGGTGCGATGACCGGCCACTGCACGCGGCCGCGGATCCCGATGAGACTCATGAGGCGAAATCTAGCCAGTGTGGGGTTGGGCTCAGCCGCCGGCGCGGGCGAGGGCCGCGGCGACCAGGCCGGCGAACAGCGATTGGTCGCGGTCGGTCTCGGGATGCCACTGGACCCCGACGCAGAATCGGTCCCCGGGTGCCTCCATCGCCTCGATCGTCCGATCCGACGCCCACGCCGTGGCGACGTACCCCGGGTGCGAGCGCACCGACTGGTGGTGATGGCAGGACGCGGAGACCGTCTCGCCCTCCGCGGCCCGGACCCGCGACCCCGGGGCCGTGCGCACCAGCGTCTCGCCATAGGCGTCGCCGCCGGGGGAGTGCTGCTCGTGCCCGACGACGTCCGGCACGTGCTGCTCCAACGCGCCACCGGCGGCCACCGCCATCAACTGCATCCCGCGGCACACCCCCAGCACCGGCAGCCCGACCTCCGCGGCAGCGGCCAGCAGGGCCAGCTCCCAGGCGTCGCGGTCGGCCCGCAAGGTCGTGGTGCGCTCGTGCGGCATCTCGCCGTACTGCGTGGGGTCGACGTCGGCGCCCCCGGTCACCACCAGCGCGTCGAGCCGGCCGACGACCGCCCGAGCCGCAGCGTCTCCGCCCGAGGCGGGCGACAGCAGCACCGGCACCCCACCGGCGGCGACCACCGCGTCGGCATACAGCCCCGGCAGCAGATCGGCCCGTTGCCGCCACACCCCCCAGGCAGCCTCCTCGCGATAGGTGGTCAGCCCGATCAGCGGGGGAGAACCACCCGAATCAGAGCGGCGTGACATAGGCCCCGGAGATCCCACCGTCGACCAGGAACGTGCTGGCCGTGATGAACGACGACTCGTCCGAGGCAAGGAACAGCACCGCGTTCGCCATCTCCTCCGGCTCGCCGAACCGGCCCATCGGCACGTGCACCAGCCGACGGGCCGCCCGCTCGGTGTCCTTGGCGAACAGCTCCTGCAGCAGCGGCGTGTTCACCGGCCCCGGGCACAGTGCGTTGACCCGGACCCCGTCGCGCGCGAACTGGACGCCGAGTTCGCGGGTCATCGACAGCACTCCGCCCTTGGAGGCCGAGTAGGAGATCTGCGAGGTCGCCGAGCCCAGCACCGCCACGAACGACGCCGTGTTGATGATCGACCCGGACCGCTGCTTGAGCATGTACGGCAGGGCCGCCTTGCAACACAGATACACGCTGGTGAGATTCACCCGCTGCACCAGCTCCCACGCCTCCAGGTCGGTGTCGAGGATCGAGTCGTCCTCCGGTGGGCTGATGCCGGCGTTGTTGAACGCGATGTCGACCGAGCCGTAGGTGTCCTTCGCCGTCCGGAACAGACCGTCGACCTGCTCCTTGTCGGTCACGTCGACCTGGACGTACGACGCCGCTCCCGCGCCGAGCTCGGCGGCCACCTCGCTCCCACGCTCGGCGTTGAGGTCGCCGATCACGACCTTCGCGCCCTCCTGGACGAATCGGCGCACGGTTGCCAGCCCGATCCCGGAGCAGCCGCCGGTGACCACGGCGACCTTGCCCTCCAGACGTCCGCTCAACGGAGTTCTCCTAACTCTGGTCGGAGAAGAAGACGTTCTTCTCCTCGGTGAAGGCGTGGGGCGCATCGGGGCCGAGCTCGCGGCCCAGCCCGGACTGCTTGAACCCGCCGAACGGGGTCCAGTATCGGACACTCGAGTGCGAGTTCACGCTCAGGTTGCCCGACTCCACGGCCCGCGAGACCCGCAGCGCCCGGCCCAGGTCGCCGGTGAAGATCGAGCCGGACAGGCCGTACTCCGTGTCGTTGGCCAGCGCGACCGCCTGGTCCTCGTCGTCGAAGGCCATCACCGCGACGACCGGGCCGAAGACCTCCTCGCGCCAGACCGCCTCGTCGGTCGAGGCCGACTCGACGACGGTCGGCGGCAGCCAGAACCCGTCGCCGTCGGGCGACGACCCCCGGAAGGCCACCGATGCCCCGTCGATGTAGGACTGCACCGAGTCCCGCTGTCGCGCCGACACCATCGGCCCCATCTCGCTGGCCTCGTCGAGCGGGTTCAGCACCCGCATCGCGCGCACCGCCGTCTCCAGGCGCCCGACGAACTCGTCGTACGCCGACGCCTCGACCAGGATCCGCGACCGCGCGCAGCAGTCCTGCCCGGAGTTGTCGAACACGGCGTACGGCGCCGTCGCCGCTGCCCTGGCCAGGTCAGCGTCGGCGAAGACGATGTTGGCGCTCTTGCCGCCGAGCTCGAGGGTCACCCGCTTCACCTGCTCGGCGCAGCCGGCCATGATCTGCTTGCCCACCTCGGTGGACCCCGTGAAGCAGATCTTGCGC
>JAKFXV010000244.1 GCA_021731205.1 Nocardioides sp.
CGGTCTCGTTCGACGCCGGGGCCGCCGCCGAACGAGACCGGTGGGTGATCATCCCGCTGATTCTGGCCCTGGTCCTCGTGGCGCTGATGGGCCTGCTGCGCTCGGTCGTCGCACCGCTGATTCTCGTCGGCACGGTCGTCGGGACGTTCTTCGCGAGTCTGGGACTGGCGTGGTGGCTGTTCGTCGGGGTGTTCGGCTTCGAACGACTCGACGTCGGAGTGCCGTTGCTGGCGTTCATCTTCGGGGTGGCGCTCGGTGTCGACTACAACATCTTCCTGGTCACCCGCGCCGCCGAGGAGTCGCGCGGCCGTGGCCCGCGCGAGGGGATGCTGCGCGGACTCACGGCCACCGGAGGCGTCATCACCAGCGCGGGCATCCTCCTAGCGGCGGTGTTCGCAGTGTTGGGCGTGCTCCCGTTGGTCGTCCTCGCGCAACTGGGTGCCGTGATCTGCATCGGCGTGCTGTTGGACACCTTGCTGGTACGAACCGTCCTCGTCCCCGCCATCGCGCTCCGACTCGGTGGAAGGTTCTGGTGGCCGCGTCGCGTCGGCTAGGGATCGGCGAGCTGAGCCATGCTCGAAGTTTCCCCAAACGTGCCCCGCTGTTTACATTCCGTGTCGTCTCGCCGGGCACGCTGACTGGCATGGGGAAACTCGGACTCGGCGCACTGCTCGACTCTGACGTCGAACGGGTGCTGACAGACATCCGCAACGACCGTCGCCGCCGGGACGCGCGTGACTTGTGTGACGTGATGCGGCGGGCCACCGAGGAGCCGCCGTACCTGTGGGGCAGCAACATCATCGGTTTCGGCATGGTCGACTTCACCTACGTTCGCGGCCGCAGCGGAGTGTGGATGGCGACCGGTTTCGCCGCCCGCGCGTCGTACCTCGCGATCTACCTGATGGACGGTGTGTCGGCATACGCAGCAGAGCTCGATCGGCTCGGGCCACACACCACACACAAGTCCTGCCTCCACGTTCGCGACCTTCGCGAGGTCGACCTCGACGCACTGTCCGATCTCGTGCGGCTGTCCTATCTGTCGGTGACTCGACACGCGGCGGCGCGCCGGGCCTGACACACCGGCCACCGACGATGCGGGCGGCACACTGGCCAGGTGGTTCGGCAACCGAATGGCGATTCTGCGCGAAGAAGTGGCGTGGACAGCGGTGAGAGCATCGGTGTGCGATTGGCGCGCCGGGACGAGACCGCGCTCGAGGACGCCTACGCCACCTACGCCTCAGCGCTGCTGACCTACCTCAGCAGGTACGTCGGCCGCGACGAGGCCGAGGACGTGCTGCAGCGCACGTTCCTGGACGTCTGGCGCAACGCGGGCCGCTACGACCCCCAACAGCGCTTCAGCGGTTGGCTTTTCACCATCGCCCACCGCCGGGCGGTCGACACCTTGCGGACCCGCCGCCATTCGGTGATCGATGTGGAGTCCGTGCGCGAGTTGATGGGTGAGGACGGAAGGGAGACCGTGGACAGATTCGCCGATGCTGCCGATGTGCGCGCTGCCGTCGAGTTGCTGCCCGATCATGAACGAGAAGTCATCGAGTTGGCCTACTTCTCAGGCCTGACCCAGCGCGAGATCGCCGCGCAGCTCGACGTGCCGATCGGCACGGTCAAGGCCCGAGCCGCCCGCGGCACCCGGCGATTGGCCGAAACCATGCGCGGCGACGCGGAGGAGAGGAGATGAACCCCATGGAGGAGCATCCGGACCTGCTCGGTCTGCTGCGCGGGGAGCTGACGAATGTCCAGGTCAGTGCCGTCGCCGATCACCTGGACACCTGTCGTGAATGCCACGCCCAGTTGAGCGAAGTGGCGATCGGCCATGCCCTGCTCACCGGCGCCAGCCGCACGCTCACCGACCGGCCCGAACCCTTGGAGACCCCGGTTCCGGCGGCCTTCGATCGAGGCCTCGTGGCCAGGGATCGGCGCGAACGCTGGTTGCGACCGACCCTGCTGCTCGCCGCCGCTGCCGTGCTCGTCGCCGGTACGGTCGGTGTCACCAATCAGCTCAATCGCCCCGAAACGCCCGCCGTGGCTGCCTCGCGCACCGCGGTCCTGGAGCCGATCGAAGGCAACGCCCGGGGCGAGGTCGTGATGGCGGACACGGCCGACGACGTGGTCCAGATGACCATCGATACCGAGGACCTTCCGTCGCTTCCGGCCGGGGAGTTCTACTACGCCTGGCTGCTCGACCCGGACACCAACAAGATGCTGCCGCTGGGCCAGATCGGACCCGGGGGGACGGCCACTTTCGAGCTCTCGGTCAGCCTGATCAACGAGTACTCCGCCGTCGACATCAGCCTGGAGTACGACGACGGTGACCCCGAGCACTCCCCCAGGTCGGTGCTGCGCGCGGTCTACACCTGACCCGACCGGGCGGCGCCGGCCACCGCCTAGGCTGGCCGCATGGCCGACCCGCCCCCGGAAGAGTCGCGCTCAGCTGCGGTCAACCCCCTGCGACACCAGCCTCAGGGGATCATCGGGCTGATCCTGGTGCTTGCGGTGGTCCTCGTCATCGCCTACTTCGCCAGCCACGGGTGGCCCTGGGCCGAGCAATCGCAGTCGTCGGCACCGGCGGCCCCGTCCCAGACGTCGTTCGGTGTCGTCGACCCCAGCGACGGTGCTCTCGACGCGGCACTCAGCGAGCCGGTCGAGGACAGCGTCTATCCCGAGGTCGGTGATCCAGGCGTCGACGCCCTGCACTACCTGCTCCGCCTCGAATGGCAACCCGGACCGCGCACGCTCACGGGCACCGCGGTGATCACGCTCCGCAGCACCGTGGCCGCAGAGTCGTTCCAACTGGACTTGATCCCGCAGCTCGAGGTCGCCGAGGTGCGGTTCGACGGGCAGCCGGTGGTGTACGCCCACGAAGGCAAGGACCTGACGGTCGCCGCCGACCTGGCCGCGAACTCCCGGCACCGCGTCGAGATCTCGTACGCCGGCACTCCCCGTGGTGTCGAAGCGCCCACTCGGCGCAGCGACATCGGCACCCTCGGCTGGCACACCACCGAGAGCGGCGAGACCTGGACCATGCAGGAACCGTTCGGGGCGTACTCCTGGTATCCCGTCAACGATCAGCCGGCCGACAAGGCGTTCTACGACTTCGAGCTGCGCGTGCCGGCCCCGATGGTGGGCGTGGCCAACGGCGAGCTCATCTCTCGTCGCCAGGCAGCAGGCCTGACCACTACCCGGTGGCACCTGGCGGAGCCCGCATCCTCGTACCTCGTCACGACCGCCTTCGGTGCCTTCGAGCTGGAGACGGCGGTCTCCGACAGTGGGGTGCCGTTGTCCTGGTGGACGCCGGCCGCCGATCGAGGTGCGGCGGACCTGGCGCAGCTGCCGGAGCTGCTGGCGTGGGCCGAAGCCAAACTGGGGCCCTACCCCTTCGACACCCTGGGGCTGGTGCTGGTCGACTCCCAGTCCGCGATGGAGACCCAGACCATGATGACCCTCGGCAACAATCCGTTCATCCGCAGTCCGGAGATCGTGCTGCACGAGCTGATCCATCAGTGGTACGGCAACCAGGTCGGCCCGCGTGACTGGCGCGACGTCTGGATGAACGAGGGCATGACGATGTACCTCCAGGGGGTCTGGGAGGCCGAACAGCAGGGCATCACCGTGGCCGCCAGGCTGCGGGACTGGGCGCGAGTCGAACCCGGCCAGCGGCGGCAGAGCGGACCGCCGGGTGACTACGACCCGGAGCGCTTCGGCGACGCAAACGTCTACTACGGACCCGCCCTGATGTGGCACGAGCTGAGCCGGGTGATCGGGCAGCCCGCCTTCGACGAGCTCGTCCGCGCCTGGCCCGCCGCCCACGACTCCGGGGCGCTGTCGGGATCGGCGGATCGCGAGGACTACTTCGCCTGGATAGAGCAGACGACCGGGCGTGAGCTGTCGGAGTTCTTCGAGGTCTGGATCATGGGCAAGCGCTCGCCGCTGCTCGGCTAGAGGGGCTGACGGATGCGACTGCTGGTGTTCGGGGGCACGGTCTTCTTGTCTCGGGCCGTGGCCGCCGAGGCGATCCGGCGCGGCCACGAGGTGTTGTGCGCCTGCCGAGGGACCACGAATCAGGTGCCAGCCGGGGCCACCCACGTCCGGCTCGATCGGTCAGCCGACTCCCTCGACGCCGTGGCCGGAGCGGGGCGCTTCGACGCCGTGATCGACGTGGCCCGGCGCCCCTCCTGGGTGCGTCCGGCGGTGACGCTGTTGGCCGATGCGCACTGGGTGTTCGTCTCGACGATCAGTGTCTACGCCGACCCGAGCCTCCCGGGTCGTGCCTCGGAGCTGCCGCTCTTGGAGCCGCTTCCCGACGCCGCCGAGGAGACGGGCGGCCCGGAGGCGTACGGCGGCCTCAAGGTCGCCTGCGAGCGGGCCGTCACCGAGACGGCCGCCTCGAGCACGATCGTGCGCCCGGGACTGATCGTAGGACCGGGGGACCCGAGCGGCCGGTTCAGCTACTGGCCGGCGCGCCTGGCGGAGCCGGGGCCGGTGCTCGCGCCCGGCCGACCCGAGGACCCCACTCAGCTCATCGACGTCCGCGATCTCGCGGCGTACCTCGTCGACTGTGCCGAGCGCCGCACGCCCGGGGTCCTCGATGGCACCGGGACCCAGCAGACCTGGGGCGAGTTCCTCGCCGGCGTGGCCGAGGGAGTCGCTGATCAGCCTCCCGATCTGATGTGGGTGTCTCAGGAGTTCCTGCTGAACCACGAGGTCGCCCCCTGGTCCGGTCCGAACTCCTTGCCGGTGTGGGTGCCGCAGCCGGACTTCGCCGGCCTGGTCGGGCACGACGTCTCCGCGGCGCTCGCGACGGGGCTACGGCTACGGCCGCTTGCCGAGACGGCCCGGGACACCTTGGCGTGGTTGCGAGCCGGCCCGGACGCCGCCACGACCGGGATCTCGCGCGCCCGCGAGGCGGAGTTGTTGGCCGCGTGGGGGCAGGATTTCCATCCAACCGGCACCCGCGCGTCATACTGAACCCACCGACCGGAGCTCGAGCGCTGCCGGGTCCCTCACCGAGGTTGTGGTCCCACGATGCCGAGCACCGATGCCGACGAGAGTCGGGTCCCTCGACCCGAGCCCTCCTGGAGTTGGGTGCTCGCCGCGGTCGGGGTGCACATCTACACCGCGTCGGGGTTCGTGCTCGGATTCTTGATGATCACGGCCTCCTTCGAAGGTCGCATCTCCGACGTACTCTGGCTGTTCCTGATCGCGATGTTCATCGACGGCACCGACGGTTTCCTCGCGCGCAAGGTGCGGGTGAAGCAGGCCACGCCGTGGTTCGACGGGGCGTTGCTCGACAACATCGTCGACTACCTGACCTACGCCTTCGCCCCGATGGTGTTGTTGTGGGCCGGCGGCTACCTCCCCGAGGGCAACGCCGGGCTGATCTTCGCGAGCCTGCCGCTGATGGCGTCGTCGTACCAGTTCTGTCGCAGTGACGCGAAGACCGCCGACCACTTCTTCATGGGCTTCCCGTCGTACTGGAACGTGCTGGCGTTCTACGTCGTCGTCTTCGACGTCGAGGCGGCCCTGACCGCCGCGCTGTTGGTGATCTTCTCGGTGCTCGTGTTCGTGCCGGTGCGCTACGTCTACCCCTCGCGCACCGAGAACCTCTGGCACACCAACATGGCGTTGACCGCCGGCTGGCTCGTGGCGTACGCCGTGATCGTGTGGCAACTGCCCGACCCCAACCCGATCGTGGTCGGGCTGTCCTTGGCCTATGTCGCCTTCTACACCGCAGAGTCGCTGGCGCTGACCTTGCGCCACTATCGAGGCGTCCCCGCCGCGAGTTGAATTGGTCCCCACCGGCGGCTGCGGCACAATTCCCGAGCGTGAGCATCTCCGCGGGACCGCCGCAGCAGACCCTGGTCACCCTCGATCTCGAAGGTGTGCTGGTGCCGGAGATCTGGATCGCCGTGGCCGAACGGACGGGCATCCCCGAGCTGCGCCGCACGACGCGTGACGAGCCGGACTACGACCTGCTGATGAAGTCACGGCTGACCCTGCTCGACGAGCACGGGCTGACGATGAGTCTGATCAGCGACGTGATCGGCACTCTCGAACCGCTGCCGGGGGCACGGGAGTTCCTCGACCGGCTGCGCGAGCGCACCCAGGTGATCATCCTCAGCGACACCTTCGAGCAGTTCGCGGCGCCGCTGATGCGCCAGCTCGGGTGGCCGGCGATCCTGTGCCACCAGCTCGTCGTCGAGCGGGACCAGATCGTGTCCTACGCCCTGCGGATGCCCGACCAGAAGAGCCGCGCCGTGACCGCCTTCAGGTCGCTGAACTACCGCGTCGTGGCCGCGGGCGACAGCTACAACGACGCCACGATGCTGGGCTCGGCCGACGCCGGCATCTGGTTCCACGCTCCCGAGACGATCGCCGCGGAGTTCCCGGCGTACCCCTCGACGAATAGCTACGACGAGCTCTACGCGGCCATCGACGCGGCTCTCTGAGAGCCCGGGGCTCAGCCCAGCAGCGAGGCCGGGTCCTCGAGAAGCGCCGCGACGTCGCCGAGGAACCGGCAGCCGAGCGCCCCGTCGATGTGTCGGTGATCGAAAGACAACGCCAGCGTCGTCACCTGCCGGATCGCCAGCGCGTCTCCGCCGGCACTGCTGACCACCCACGGCTGCTTGCGGACGGCGCCGAAGGCCAAGATCGCGGACTCCCCCGGGTTGATGATCGGGGTGCCCCCATCGACCCCGAAGACTCCGACGTTGGTGATCGTGAACGTGCCGCCCCGCATGTCCTCCAGCGCGGTCCGGCCGGCCCGCGCGGTACTCGCGAGCTCACCGAGCGCCGCGGCCAACTCGGGCAGCGTCAGATCTTGGGCGTCTTTGATGTTCGGCACCACGAGACCGCGCGGCGTGGCCGCGGCGATGCCGAGGTTGACGTACTTCTTCAAGCGCACGACGCCCGCGGTCTCGTCCCAGGTCGAGTTGATCTCCGGGGTGGCCCGCATCGCGGTGACGCACGCGTGCGCCAGGATCAGCAGCGGCGACACCCGCACCTCGGCGAAGGCGTCGTCCCCGCGAAGTCGATCGACGAGCTCCATCGTGCGGGTCACGTCCACGGTGACCCACGCCGCGACATGCGGCGCCGTGAACGCCGACTCCACCATTGCCGCGGCCATCGCCTTGCGCAGCCCCTTGACGGGCTCGACCCGCTCCCGATCCCCCGCCCCTCCCGCAAGGTCATCCGAAGTGGTCGCTAT
>JAKFXV010000193.1 GCA_021731205.1 Nocardioides sp.
CCGCTTGAGTGCTTCATCAAATCAACAACCACGACCCACACGAGGCGGCATCCACATGGTTAGTTTTCTTCGGGCTAGATTTCGTCGGCTGATCATCGGTCTGTTCAGTGCAGTGCTCCTGCTGGCGGTGCTACCTGCCGCGTCGGCCGCGAGCCCGCCGTCGGTTCCGTGGACGTGGGGCAGCAACAGCTTCGGCGAGCTCGGCAACGGCAACACGACGGCGCGGACCACCCCGACGGCGATCTCGTTGGCCAACATCATCGATATCCACGGCGGGCGTGAGCATGTGGCGGCATTGCGCAGCGACGGCACGGTGTGGGTGTGGGGGAGTAGCCAGCAAGGACAGCTCGGCCTCGGTGATCGCGTCAACCGCCCGAACCCGACCCAGGTCGCCTCGTTGTCCAACATCACCGCTGTCGAGACCGGCCACAACCACACATTGGCGCTGCGCGGCGACGGACGAGTCTTCACCTTCGGTCTCAACACCGACGGGCAGCTCGGCGACGGCACGACGGTGCAACGGCGTACGCCGGTGCAGGTCTCCGGGCTGACCAACGCGGTCGCCATCGCGGCCGGACGCAACATGAGCTACGCCATTCGCGCCGACGGCACGGTGGTGGGCTGGGGCCGCAACGCGGAGGGACAGATGGGCGACGGCACGACCGTGCGACGCCTCACGCCGGTGCGCGTTGGCACGCTGACCAGCGTGGTCGGCATCGCGGGCGGGCGAGATCACGGCCTGGCGCTGCGCTCCGACGGCACGGTGTGGGCCTGGGGCGCCAACGCCTACGGTCAGGTGGGCAACGGTACGACGGTCAATCGCACCAGCCCCGTGCAGGTGGCAACCGGTGTGTCAGAGGTCATCGCCGGAGCGCACCACTCCTACGCACTGCGGACCAACGGTCAGATCTACGCCTGGGGCCGCAACTATCGAGCCAACCTCGGCGACGGCACCACCACGGCGCGACGCACCCCGGTGACCGTGCGGAACATCACCACTGCCGTCTCGATCGGTTCCGGCCGCGATCACGGGGTCGCGATCCTCGCCGATGGCACCGCACGCGCGTGGGGTGCCAACCTCACCGGGCAGTTGGGCGACGGCTCGCTCACCAATCGCAGCACGCCCGTGGTGGTGCAGGGCGTCACCAATGCGGTGAAGTCCGGCGGCGGAGGCCAGGGCTACTCGGTGATCCTGGTCGACTGACCCGAATCACCCGGCCGAGTCTTTCTGGGCGGAGGCAGCAGGGTCACCGCGTCAGATGGTCGCGCTGACCCTCGTCTCGGCCGCGTCGGCGTACGACAGCGGCCCGACGATCCGACCGACCGCCCGCAGATCGGCCTCGACCTGCCGGATGCAGGCCAGGGTCTCGGGGGAGCCCGCGACGACGACGCTCGAGAGTTCGGTGCGCATGGAGACCTGTGCCTCGGACTTCGCGCCCCTCAGCCCTGCGAGCACCTCGCCGACAGCGGTCAGGAGCGCTGGCTCACCGGCCACCGTGGTCTGTGGGACGGGCCACGGGGAGCGGTGCACGGAGCCATCGCGCCACCACGACCAGACCTCCTCGGTGACATAGGGCAGGAACGGCGCCAGCAGTCGCAGTTGGACATCGACGGCGTACGCCAGCGTGGCCTGAGCCGAGGCGCGTTCCGCGGTGTCGGAGTCGGTGTAGGCCCGCTCCTTGACGAGCTCGAGGTAGTCGTCGCAGAAGGACCAGAAGAATCGCTCGGCGGCTTCGAGCGCCGAGGTGTAGTCATAGGCGTCGAACGACTCTGTGGCCTTGCGGATGACCCCGTCCAGGCTCGCGATCAAGGCTCGATCGACGGGCTGGGTCACCAGGGTCAGGTCGATCGTGCTCGCCTTGACCGAACCAAGGACGAACTTCGCGGCATTGAGGATCTTCATCGCCAGCCGGCGCCCGACCTTCATCTGGGTCTCGTCGAAGGGGGAGTCGAGGCCGGGCCGAGCCATCGCGGCGCGCCAGCGGACCGCGTCGGCGCCGTAGCGGTCCAAGATCTCAGTCGGCACGATCACGTTGCCCTTGGACTTGCTCATCTTCTTGCGGTCCGGGTCGACCACGAATCCCGAGACCAGGGCGTGCGACCACGGTGCGACGCCGTTCTCGAAGTGCGCTCGCACCACTCGTGAGAACAGCCAGGTCCGGATGATGTCGTGTGCCTGGGTGCACAGGTCCATCGGGAAGACCCGCTGCCACAGATCCTCATCGCGCTCCCAGCCGCCGGCGATGTGGGGGGTGAGCGACGAGGTGGCCCAGGTGTCCATCACGTCGGGGTCGCCGACGAAACCGCCGGCCTTGCCCCGCTGGCTCTCGTCGTAGCCTCGGGGGGCGTCGGTCGACGGATCCACCGGCAGCTCGGCCTCGCTAGGCAGCAGGGGGTGGTCGTAGTCGGGTTCGCCGTCCTGGTCGAGCGGGTACCACACCGGGAACGGGATGCCGAAGAACCGCTGGCGGGAGATCAGCCAGTCGCCGTTGAGTCCGCGGACCCAGTTGTCGTAGCGGTGGCTCATGTGGGTGGGCACCCAGGTGATCTCCTCGCCGCGGGCCAGCATCTCCTCGCGCAGATGAGCCTCCCGGCCGCCGTTACGGATGTACCACTGCCGGGTGGCCACGATCTCGAGCGGCTTGTCGCCCTTCTCGTAGAAGTTGGTCATCCGCAGCGTCGGCGAGGGCTCGCCGTCGAGGTCCCCGCTCGCCCGAAGCATCGCGACCATCGTCTCGCGGGCGCTGAAGGCGGTCTTGCCCGCCAGTTCGTCGTACGACGTCGAGGCGGCGGGCGCAGACAACCAGTGAGGAGTCTCTCGGGTGAAACGGCCGTCGCGGCCGATGACCGTGCGCACCGGCAACTGCAGCTCTCGCCACCACGTCACGTCGGTGGGGTCGCCGAACGTGCAGCACATGGCAATGCCGGCGGCCTTGTCCGGCTCGGCATCGGGGTGGGCCAGCACGGGAATCTCGACGCCGAACACGGGGCTGGTCACGGTGGTGCCGAACAGAGGGCGGTAGCGCTCGTCGTCGGGGTGGGCGATCAAGGCGACGACGCTCGCGATCAGCTCCGGTCGAGTCGTCTCGATGAACAGTGGCGATCCGTCCGGGCGATGGAAGGCCACCCGGTGGTAGTGGCCGGCGTACTCCCTGGCTTCGAGCTCGGCCTGCGCGACCGCCGTCTGGAACGTGACGTCCCACAAGGTGGGAGCCTCTTGGAGATAGGCCTCTCCGCGGGCGAAGTTGCGCAAGAACGCGCGCTGGCTAACGGTCTGGGCGTCCGGACCGATGGTGGTGTACGTCGTGTCCCAGTCCACCGACAGCCCGAGCGTGCGCCACAACGACTCGAAGACCAGCTCGTCCTCGGTGACCAGTTGCTCGCACAGCGCGACGAAGTTGGGGCGGCTGATCGCGAGCTGGCGTTTGGGATCGGGTTTCTCGGGGGGCGTGAAGTCCGGGTCGTAGGGGAGTGAGGGATCGCAGCGCACGCCGTAGTAGTTCTGCACCCGGCGCTCGGTCGGCAGACCGTTGTCGTCCCAGCCCATGGGGTAGAACACGCTCTTGCCCTGCATCCGCTGGTAGCGCGCGATCAGATCCGTGTGGGTGTAGGAGAAGACGTGCCCCACGTGCAGGCTGCCGGACACCGTCGGCGGTGGGGTGTCGATGGAGTAGACGTTGGCGCGCGGCTGGGACCGATCGAACGCGAAGGTGCCCGCTGCCTTCCAGCGCGCGGACCAGGTGGCCTCCAAGCCCTCCAGCGCCGGCTTATCGGGTACGACGACCCCGGACACGGCTCGCTCAGGCTGGGACGCTTCACTCACTTGTTCACCCCATGAGCTCGCAGTTCGAGCGCACGCTCACCCGGTCTGCGCGGCAGGAGACCGACGCGCTCTCTCGCTTCACACATGCGGGGAGTTTATGGGCGCTCGCCGCCACACCGCGAAACGGCTGGAGTCGCGGCGCGACCCTAGACTGGATCGGTGGGACAGCGGGCGCGGGCGGCGCAGAGCGTGGCCGAGGCCGAGGATGCGTTGCTCTCCCGGTGGCCCGAGACCAAGCTGGAGCCGTCGCTGGACCGGATTCGCCTGTTCACCCAGCTGTTGGGTGATCCGCAGACCGCAGCCCCGGTCATCCAGCTCACCGGCACCAACGGCAAGACGTCGACCGCCCGCATGGTCGAGACGATCCTGCTGACCCTTGGCCTGCGCACCGGCCGGTTCACCAGCCCGCACCTGGAGCGGATGAGCGAGCGGATCGTGCTCGACGGCGAACCGCTGTCCGACGAGGCCTTCGTGGCCGCCTTCAACGAGGTGGCGCCGTACACCCACCTGGTCGACGAGGCGAGCGACTTCCCGTTGTCGTTCTTCGAGACCGTGGTCGGCATGGCCTACGCCGCGTTCGCCGACGCCCCGGTCGATGTGGCGGTCGTCGAGGTGGGCATGGGTGGGGCCTGGGACGCGACGAGCGTTGCCGATGCCGCCGTCGCCGTGATCTTGCCGATCGCGGTCGACCACGCGGCGTACCTCGGGAACACCCCGCTGGAGATCGCTCGTGAGAAGGCCGGGATCATCAAACCGGGGTCGGTCGCCGTGCTGGCTGAGCAGCAGCCACAGGTCCACGACCTACTGCTCGCGAGAGCCGGCGAGGTCGGCGCGACCGTGCTGTGCGAGGGCACCGACTTCGCGGTGGAGCACCGGGTGCCGGCCGTGGGCGGACAGCTGCTGAGCCTGCGCGGCGTCCGTGCGTCCTACGACGAGTTGTTCCTCCCGTTGTACGGCGCCCATCAGGCGCAGAACGCCGCTGTCGCGCTGGCCACGGTGGAGGCCTTCCTCGGAGATCAACCCTTGTCGGCCGAGGTGGTCCAGGAGGCCTTCGCAGCCATGACCTCTCCGGGCCGGCTCGAGATCGTGCGGCGCAGTCCCACGATCCTGCTCGACGCGGCGCACAACCCGCATGGGGCAGAGGCGAGTGCTGCGGCACTCGAAGACTCCTTCGCCTTCAACCCGCTCATCGGCGTGATCGGGGTGATGTCGGACAAGGACTACAGCGGTGTGCTCGCCGCGCTGGAGCCGGTGCTGGCGCATGTGATCTGCACCCAGAACTCCTCCCCGCGATCGATGCGCCCCGCGGACCTGGCTCGGGTGGCTTCTGAGATTTTCGGTGAGGACCGCGTCAGCATCGCCGACCATCTGGTCGATGCGATCGATCAGGCGGCGGCGTTGGCCGAAGCGGGGGAGGTGTTCGGCGGTCCGCTGGGCGCGGGTGCGGTCTTGGTGACCGGGTCGGTCGTCACGGTCGGCGAGGCCAGGGCGTTGGTGCGCGGGAGGCGAGGATGAAGTCCCCGCGCCGCGGGATGTGCGCCGCGGTGTTGTCCTTGGAGGCCATCACGGTGGCTCTGGCCACCCCGGTGATGATCGTGGTCAGCGAGGTTTCTCGCGAGGGTGCGCTCGGCCTCGGGCTCGGGTTGGCCGTGACGTGTCTGGTCGTCGCCGGGTTGCTGCGTGCCGAGTGGGCCTACGCCGCCGGTTGGGCGGTGCAGGTGGCCGCGCTCGGCCTGGGCTTCGTGGTCCCGATGATGTTCCTGCTGGGGGCCGTGTTCGCTGCGCTGTGGGCGACGGCGTACTTCTTGGGGCTGAGGATCGAGCGCGAGCGGGCGGCGTACGCCGAGCAGGCTCAGCCTCGATAGGCTCGCCCTCATGTCGACGCCTCCTGTGTCCCCTCCACAGCGGACCCTGGTCCTGCTCAAGCCCGACGCCGTACGACGTGGGCTGATCGGCGAGATCATCGGCCGCTTCGAGGCCAAGGGGTTGAGTGTGGTCGCGCTGGAGTTGCGCACGATCGACGCGGCCCAGGCCGATCGGCACTACGCCGAGCACACGGCGCGGGACTTCTATCCGCCGTTGCGGGCTTTCGTGACCAGTGGCCCGCTGGTGGCCGTCGTCCTCGAGGGCGACCAGGCCGTCGACGTGGTCCGCGCCATCAACGGTGCGACCGATGGCCGGCAGGCCGCGCCGGGCAGCATCCGCGGCGACTTCAGCCTGTCCAACCGCGAGAACCTCGTGCACGGCTCGGACTCGCCCGAGTCCGCCGAGCGCGAGATCTCGCTGTGGTTCCCGGAGCTCGATTCACCGTGACCGTCACCTCGGTGGAGTCCGTCTTCCCTCGCCTGGAGCCGAAGCTGCCCCTGGTCCAGAAGCCGATCCAGTACGTCGGCGGCGAGTTGAACGCCACCCTCAAGCCCTGGGACTGCGCCCCGGAGGGCCCGACCGTGCGCTGGGCATTGATGTACCCCGACGCCTACGAGGTCGGCCTGCCCAACCAGGGCGTGCAGATCCTCTACGAGGTCCTCAACGAGCGTGACTGGATCCTCGCCGAGCGGACCTACGCCGTCTGGCCCGATCTCGAGGCGATCATGCGCGCCGGCGACGACTCTGGCCCGATTCCCCAGTTCACGGTCGACAACCACCGTCCGGTTGGCGCGTTCGATGTCTTCGGGGTGAGTTTCTCCACCGAGCTCGGCTACACGAACCTGCTCACGGCGCTGGACCTGGCCGGCATCCCGCTGCACGCCGCCGACCGTCACGACGGTCATCCGATCGTGCTGGCCGGCGGTCACGCGGCGTTCAACCCGGAGCCGATCGCCACCTTCATCGACGCCGCGGTGCTCGGCGACGGAGAAGAGGTCGTGCTGGCCATCTCCGAGACCATCCGAGCGTGGAAGCGAGACGGCGAGCCGGGCGGTCGTCACGAGCTGCTGCTGCGATTGGCGGCCGGAGGGGGTGTCTACGTCCCTGGCTTCTACGACGTTTCCTATGGCCCGGACCATGCGATCGAGGCGGTCGTTCCCCGGATCCCGGGCGTTCCCGCGCGGGTGAGCAAGCACACCTTGATGGACCTCGACGCGTGGCCCTACCCGGCGAAGCCTCTGGTCCCGCTCGCCGAGACCGTCCACGAGCGGTTCTCGGTCGAGATCTTCCGAGGGTGCACCCGGGGCTGCCGGTTCTGCCAGGCCGGCATGATCACCCGGCCGGTCCGTGAGCGGTCCATCACCACGATCGGCAACATGGTCGAGAACGGCATCCGCCGCTCGGGCTTCGAAGAGGTCGGGCTGTTGTCGTTGTCCAGCGCCGACCACACCGAGATCGCCGAGGTCGCCACCGGGCTGGCCGATCGGTACGACGGCACCAA
>JAKFXV010000194.1 GCA_021731205.1 Nocardioides sp.
TGGCTGATCACGCGCCCTTCGGCGACAGAGTCGGAGAAGTCCGCCGTCGTGGCCGCCTCCAGCTTCTTCTTCTCCAGCCAAGCCAGCGCCTTCTGCGCGTCGCGCCCGGTCCAGTCCTTGACCTCGATCGGGCGCTTGCCCTTGCTGATCACGAGGTCGACCACCGAGTCGGGCTTGAGGCTGGTACCCGCCGGCGGGTCGGTCGAGATCACGTTGCCGAGCGGCACCTTCTCGTCGTAGACCTCGCTCGATGTGCCCACCACCAGCTTGGTTGCCGCGATCGCGTCCTGAGCCTGATCTTCAGTCTTGCCGCGCAACCGCGGCACCTCATAACGCTCCTTGCCCAGCGACATGCTGACCGTGACCGTGCCGCCATCGATGATCCGCGAACCGGCCTCCGGGTCGGTTGCGGCGACCTGTCCTGCCGGCACCGTCTCGGAGTACGCCGCCTCCCCGAGGTCGAAGCCCAACTCGGCGTCGAGGAGGGCCTGCTCGGCCTCGGCCTGCGTCATCCCGATCAAGCCCGGGGTCGGCGTGAAGCGCCCGACACCGAACCACCAGGCGCTGCCGGCGATCGTCGACAGCACCAACAAGGCGACCACCAGCAGCGCCGGACCGCGCCGGCCACGCCGTTGCTTCGCGACCACCATCGGACGCTTCTCGGGCCCGGGCTCGCCGACGCGCACCGGGGGAGACGGCGGCCGGGTCTCCACGAACAGTGCCGTCGTGGGCTCTTCATCGCTTGCGGGGTGGGCCAGCAACGGGCTCAGGTCCTCGGTCAGCTCGGGGTCCTCGACCATGCCGTCGGCCAGTGCCTGCCGCACCCGGCGCACCTGATGCAAGAACACCCCGGCGTCAGCCGGCCGCAGATCCCGCTCGCGTGCGGTCGCCCTCGCGACCAGCGCGTCGACGTACCCCGGGATCGCCGGCACCAGCGACGACGGCGCCGGCACGTCCTCGTGCACGTGCTGATAGGCCACCTGGATGGGTGACTCGCCCTCGTGCGGCTTGCGGCCGGTGAGCATTTCATAGAGCAGTACGCCGGCGGCGTAGACGTCGGCGCGAGCATCCGCCCGGCCATCGACGACCAGCTCCGGCGCGAGATAGGACACCGTGCCGATCAGCACGCCACCCGTGACCGTGTGCTGGGTCTCTGCGCTGACGGCTTTGGCCAGCCCGAAGTCGGCGACCTTGATCCGGCCGTCGTCGGCGATGAGCACGTTCTCCGGCTTGACGTCGCGATGCATCAGCCCGGCGTGGTGGGCCGCCGAGAGTGCAGCCAGCACGGGCTCGAGCAGGACCAGCGCGCGGGCCGGCGACATCGGCGCCTGGGCTCGGATCACGTCGCGCAAGGTGTTGCCCGGGACGTACTCCATCACCAGATAGACGGTGCCGTGATCCTCGCCCTGGTCGTAGACGCCGACGATGTTCTCGTGGGTCAGGCGCGCCGACGCGCGTGCCTCGCGGACGAAGCGGTCGGCGAACGACGTCGCCGCGCCCCCCACCTCGCCACTCGCCTCGATCACGTCGCCCGAGTCGCCCAGGCCGGGATGCATGATCTTGATCGCCACCGTGCGGTCGAGCCGGGTGTCGGTGGCTTCGTAGACACTGGCCATGCCGCCGCGAGCGATGCGTGCGCCGATGAGATACCTGCCGTCGAGGAGCCGACCCACGTCGGGTGCGCTCGTCATCGTGGCGCCGCTCGCCGTCGCCTCGACAAGCGGATCTCGACCCGTGTTCACGCTGGTGGTCCTCCAATGATCGCCGAAGGGGAAGCGTCCGGCCGTTCCATCGTACGGACGCACGGCCGGGAGCCGACGCTACGCCGCGCCCGGCGTGGCGGGGCGCGTCTCGCCACGCTCGGACCTGATCTCGCCTCGCTACCACCTACGTGATTGGCTTTGTCCATGTTTTCTGGGCGCATGTCTTCTGGGCGCACGCCTGATGGGCGCATGTCTTCGGGTGAGGTCGCCGGCAACGACCGCGCACAGCCTGGTCTGGCCCAGCCCGATCTCGCAGAACTCGTCGACGAGTGGATCGACTGGGCAGAAGCGGCTCGCCGACTCGGGCTCACGGTCGCCAAGGTGCGCACGATGCTCCGGACCCATGAGCTCGCCGCGGCGGTGCCGGTGCCCGGACAGGGTCAGCGGATCCCGGCCGCGTTCATCCAGGACGGCCAGGTAGTCAAAGGCCTGCCGGGCTTGCTTACCGTGCTCCACGACGCGGAGTACGACGACCGCGAGGCCATCGCCTGGATCTTCACCGACGCCGGGCTTCCCGGCAGCCCGATCGAGGCGCTGCGGGAGAATCGCGGTTCCGAGGCAAAGCGCCGCGCCCAGTCCCTGGGTTTCTAGAGGAGAGCGAAGGCACCGAGCATGCTCGAACGGCTCGCCATGTTGCTGATCGTCCCGTTCGTGCTGCTCGTCGGCTGGTGGTGGTGGGGCAACGTCGGCCCGGCCGCCATGCACGAGGAGGTGCCGGGGGAGTACACCTCGGTCCAAGAGCTGCCTCGCGATCCCGACAGCGGTCTGCGTCTGGTGTCGGTCAACGACCTGCCGCCCCAGGCCAGCGAGACGCTTTCGCTGATCAAGTCCGACGGTCCCTACCCCTATCCCGCGGACGACGGCGTCTTCGGCAACTTCGAGGGCTTCCTCCCCGAACACGAGCGCGGCTACTACCGCGAGTACACCGTCGTCACGCCGGGTTCCGACGATCGTGGCGCCAGACGGATTGTGGTCGGGCAAGGGGGCGAGTACTACTGGACCAACGACCACTACCGCACGTTCCAGAGAATCGAGGACCCGTGAGTGGACTAGCCGGACTCCTGGCCAAACACACCCGACCTGGCGTCTATCGCTGGCACGGCGCCTTCCACGTGCCAGACGTCAGACACACCGTCGAACACGCCGGCTGGCGCTTCGCGTACGTCGACGGGTGGCGCGCACAGCGCCGCAACGAGTTCCTGTCCGCCGTCGCTAAGGCCTTCCAGTTCCCCGAGCACTTCGGCGGCAACTTCGACGCGATGGCCGACTGTCTGCGCGACGTACACGGCCCCGATGACACCGGAGTCGTGCTGCTGTGGGACGGGTGGGGCACTCTCGCCCGCGATGACGAGGCGGCGTTCAGCAAAGCCCGGGCCGTGTTGGCGCAGCGGGCAGCCGAGGACCAGGGCGGCGCGTTCGTCGCGTTGTTGCGCGGCGAAGGTCCCGAACCGGACGGCGTTCCCAGCCTCGACTGATCGCCCCACTACGCGAGTGGCGGAGCTGGATCAGCGCGAACGCACCGTCGCAGCCGATGCCAGGTCGCGCAGCGCGGCTTTGGCGATCGGCTCGATCTCGAGCCGATCCAACGCGCTCAATGCCTGCGTGGACAACGCCGTGATCGCTTCCTCGACCTGCGCTCTGGCTCCGCTGGCGTCGATGATCGAGCGCAGCTCCTCGACCTCGGGCGAGGTGAGCTCCGTGCCCAACGCCCGATCCAGACGCAGCGCGTCAGCAGGCTCCGCGGAGTCCAGGGCCAGCGCGACCAGGACGGTTCGCTTGCCCTCCGCGAGATCGTCACCGGCCGGTTTGCCAGTCGTCTCCGGGTCACCGAAGACCCCGAGCAGATCGTCGCGCAGCTGGAACGCCTCTCCCAACGGCAAGCCGAACGCCCCGAGCCCGGACAGCAGGTCGGGATCGGCGCCGGCCAGCGCGGCCCCGATGTGCAGTGGCCGCTCGATGGAGTACTTCGCCGACTTGTAGCGGAGCACGGTCATCGCGGTGTCCACATCGGCACGACCCCGGGCCTGCGCGGACACGTCGAGGAACTGGCCCACGATCACTTCGCTGCGGCACAGATCGAACAGGTCCATCGCTGCGGCCACCCGTTCGGCCGGCAGCCCGCAGCGGCGCAGCAGCTCGTCTGCCCAGCTGAGGAGCAGGTCACCGAGGAGGATCGCTGCCGCGGCGCCGTACTGCGTGGAGGAGCCGTGCCACCGCGCCGCAGCGTGCTGCGCGGCGAACAGGACGTGGGTGGCCGGGCGTCCACGGCGGGTCGCTGAGGCGTCCATGAAGTCGTCGTGCACCAGCGCGCTGGCGTGCAGCACCTCCAACGCGGCGCAGGCCCGGAGCAGCTCCGGCTGGTTGCCCTCGGCCCGAACGGCTCGGAATCCCGCGTGACAGAAGGCTGCACGGAAGCGTTTGCCGCCCGAGACCATCGGCCCGGCTTGGGCGAGAAGACGCGCGCCGTCCGGACCGAGCGGGGCCAGGCGGGCACCTTGCTCGGCCACGAACGCGTCGATGGTGTCTTGCAGTTGCAGCCGGAACTCGGCTGGTGAGTCACCCACGGCGCGACCCTATGCCAGCGTGCGCGGGCATGGACAACGGGCAGGCCTGCGCTGGCCCCCGCCTACGCTTGAGCCATGGCGGAGCACCGGGGCGAGCAAACCTCTGAGCGCGGCGGGCGCCGAATCGGCGAGCTGATCGGAGCCGGCGAACGGTCGTTCTCTTTCGAGTTCTTCCCCCCGAAGTCCCCCGAGGGGGAGGCCCAGCTCTGGGCTGCGATCCGGGATCTGGAGCCCTACCGGCCGACCTTCGTCTCGGTGACGTACGGCGCCGGCGGCTCGACGCGGGATACGACGGTGCAGATCACCGGGCGGATCGCGCGGGAGACGACGATGGAACCTCTTGGCCACCTGACCTGCGTCGACCACAGTGTCGAGGAGCTGACCGGCATCCTCGGCTCGTACGCCGCGGCCGGGGTGCGCAACGTGCTGGCCCTGCGCGGTGATCCCCCCGGCGGGCCGGGCACTCGTTGGGAGGCGGCGCCGGGTGGCCTGCGGTACGCCAGCGAGCTCGTGTCGCTGGCGCGCACGGCGGGGGACTTCTGTGTGGGGGTGGCCGCCTTCCCACTGGGCCACCGAGAGTCACCCACCCTGGATGCCGACGCGCAGGTGCTCCTGGGCAAGCAGGCCGCCGGTGCGGAGTTCGCGATCACCGATATGTTCTTCCGGCTCGAGGACTACCTGGCTCTGCGCGAGCGCGCCGACGCGGTCGGCGTCACCATCCCGATCCTGGCCGGGATCATGCCGATCACCAGCCTGCGTCAGGTCTCGCGGATGGCCGAGCTGTCCGGCCGGGAGGTGCCCGCAGAAGTGGTCGCCCGGATCGCGCGGCACGAGCGTGACCCGGTCGCGTTGCGGGCGGTCGGCATCGAGGTGGCGGCCGAGCTGTGTCAGGCGCTGGTGGACCAGGGCGTGCCCGGCCTGCACTTCTACACGCTCAACCGCTCACGGGCGACCCTCGAGATCTTCGAGCACCTCAACATCACCGCCTGAGGCGATGCCTCGGCGCTGGCTAGGGTGGCCAGCATGAATGAGTCCCGCACTGTCACCACGACCGGGCAGGGGGTCGCGCGCGTGGTCCCGGACGCAGCAGTCGTCCGGGTGGCCGTCACCCATCGCGATGAGGGCGTCGCGGAGGCCTTCGCCGGCGTGGACGAGGCGGCACGGAGGGTGATCGAGGTCGCCCGCGATTTCACCGACCAGGCCAAGATCGCGTCCGCCGACCTCAACGTCCACCCGCGCCACGACAACCAGGGCCGCCCGGCCGGCTTCGAGGCCAGGCACGGCCTGGTCATCGCCTGCGCGAATCTCGCAGCGGCAGGTGCGCTGCTCGCGCACCTGGCCCGCCACGTCGGCAACGCGCTGAGTGTCGAGGGGCTCTCGCTGGAGGTGACCGACCGCGGGCCGGCGCTTCGCGAGGCAAGGGCCGCGGCCTTCGGCGATGCGAGAGCGCGAGCAGAGCACCTGGCCGGCCTGTGCGACGACAGCCTCGGCGTCGTCCTCGCAGTCACCGAGGGAGGCGGCGGTGGTGGCGGCTTCCGAGAGGCCTTCGCGGTCGCCAAGCTGGCGGACATGGCCATCGAGCCGGGAGAGTCCCAAGTGACTACGAGCGTGACCGTCACCTGGGCGCTGAGCGCCTCGAAGGACTAGCCCTCCCCGGTCGCCGGGCCGATCGCCTGGGCCACCAACGCAGCCGACAACCCGACGTACGGAACCCCGGCGCCGGGGTTGGCGTGGGCACCGGCGGCGTACACGCCGGGGATCGGCGTGGTCGGCCCCAGTCGGCGGGCGAGGGTGGCTCGGCCTCGCCACTGCACGCCGTACGCCGTGGAGGGCGCGGCGTCCACCCGCACCTCGATCTTTGAGCGCAGGTCGCAGCCGAGTCGGGCCAACCGCTCGACCGGATCGCCGCTACCCCGTGCGGACACCGTCACGGTGAGTGCGTCGTCATCGGCTTGCACACAGACCCAGTCGCGATCCGCCGGGTCCCCGTGGAACACCGTTTCGCCGGCCGGTAGCCCGTGCGGCCCGTCGAGACCCAGGTGCACCACCGAGCCGGAGGTGGTCGGAGTGGTGCCGCGGACGTGGCCGCGTAGAGCAGGCAGGGTGCGGGGATCGATCGCGCAAACGGAGATCTCGCAGTCGATGTCCCCGTCGGACGTGCGAAGGGCCCGCAGCCTTCCGTTGATCACGACGAGATCGTGGACGCGCACTCCGGTCCGGACGCTCACCCCGCGCGTGGACAGTCGAGCCGCCAACGCCTCGGCGAGCCGGTGGAACCCGCCCGGGACGGTCCACAGGCCGAAGCGCTGGGCGACGTAGGCGTCCACGCCGATCCAGGCCGGTACGCGTTCGAGGTCGTGCCCCTGCTGCAGCGTGGGGAATGCGGCAACCGCACGCAGCCGCGGATCGGGCAACCCGCGACGGGTGGCCGCGGCCAGGGACTCGCGAGCGGTGAGCACTCCGCGGACCCGCGGATCCGCGAGCGCGGGATCGTAGGGGCGCTCGAGGAAGTCCCGGCGAAGCAGATCCCAGGTGTCCCCGAGCCCGCCGACATAGGAACACCACGCACTCCCGAGTCCGGGACCGAGCTCGTCGAAGGCGGCCAGCTGGGCTGCTCGCCCACTGGGTACGTCGACCCGGCTGCGGTCTGGGAACCGATGGTGACGGATCGGGTCGACCGGCACCAGCTCGAGCTCGGACTCGAGGGGTCGGCCGGTCTTGCGGAACAGATCGCGGAGTACGGCGGGCAGCAGTGTCGCGGGTGGCCCGGCCGACCAGGTGTGGCCCGCCTTGGTGATCGGGCCGATCACGCCCCCCAGCCCCTCGGCGGCCTCGAGCAGAGTCACCCGA
>JAKFXV010000192.1 GCA_021731205.1 Nocardioides sp.
GGGCCGGTTCCTCGGCGGAACTTCCAGTCCGTTGGGTTGACCCCGGCCACGCGGAGGCGGACGCGAACCTGACCCGGTCCGACCTCGGGCGCCGGCTGTTCGACCAGCGACAGCACGTCGGGATCACCGGTGTGGGTGTAGATGACGGCGCGCCCACGATCGATGGACATGTGACCCTCAGATAGTGCGTTCAGCTGAGAGCGGCGACAGCGGCGTCGAAGTCCGGGAGCTCCGGGATCGGCGACACCACTTCGGTGTACAGGACAGTGCCGTCGGTGTCGAGGATGATCACACAGCGGGTCAGCAACCCCTCGAACTTGCCGTCGATCAGCTGGACGCCGTAGTCGCGCCCGAAGCTCGACCGGAAGCTCGTTGCGACCCGGACGTTGGCGATGCCCTCGGCGCCGCAGAATCGGCCGATGGCCCAGGGCAGGTCCATCGACACGCAGATGATCTCGGTGTTGTCGAGACCGGCCGCCAGTTCGTTGAATCGGCGCACACTCGCAGAGCAGGTGCCGGTATCGACACTGGGGAAGATGTTGAGCAGCGTGCGCTTGCCCGGTTCCCGGGTGACCGTGTCGAAGTTCGCGTCGACGAGGCTGAACTCTGGGGCCGTGGAGCCGATCGCCGGGAGATCCGCGTTGGTGTGGACGGTGGCGTCGCCGAGGATGGTGGTAGGCATGGAGAGGTTCTTAGCAGACCGGCCCGGTTCACACCCGGTGGCTGGACGCGGGCCGGTGCCGAGTCCACCTGGGTCGCAATACCGGTCGCCGGTCTAGACGCGCTTTCCACATTCGGGGGCCGAAAGTGTGGAGAATCGACGTCCGCCTGTGGACGGCGCGGCCCACCCTGTGGAGGAGCCGGTCGGGCGACGAAATCGTCGCAGAAATCGCGTCCAATCTCGCTCGCAGGCCTTGCGCCGACCCCGTCCGGGGGCATAGAACTTCCCTCACGCACTTCTTCGGAAGTCGCGGGATCGGTCGAAGAAGAAGGTCCAGCCGGCGGGGCAACTCGCCGAGGCGGCAGGGTGACGGAGCCGCCGGGCCGGACGAGTCGGCAGATCGACCGGAAGCGTCACCGAGATCCGGTCACCCGAAGGGCCCGTGGAACTCATACTTCCAGGGGCCCTTCACCCTTTCCAGGCACCCTTTCCCGGCCCGCCATTCCCGGGCCCCTTGCCCCCTTTTCCCAGCCGGGTGGGCAACAATGGCGACCATGATCTATGGGGTGGCCAAACACGTCATCCCACCGGTCTTCAAAGCCGTCTGGCGACCAGACGTGACCGGCCTCCACCACGTGCCCAAGACCGGCGGGGTGATCCTCGCCAGCAACCACCTGAGCTTCGCGGACAGCATCGTCATCCCCGTTGTGGTGCCGCGCAAAGTCGTGTTCCTGGCCAAGCAGAGCTACTTCACCGGCACCGGAGTCAAGGGAGCCATGGTGCGCTGGTGGTTCGAAGGAATCGGGATGTTGCCCGTCGACCGCGATGACGCCCACGCGGCGATGGACAGCCTCGACACCGCCCTCGACGTCTTGGATCGTGGCGAGGCCTTCGGGATCTACCCCGAGGGCACCCGGTCCCGAGACGGCAGGTTGTACCGCGGCCGGACGGGAGTGGCGCATCTCGCGCTGACCGCCGGCGTGCCCGTCGTACCCGTGGGGTTGCAGGGCACCGAGCATCTGCAGCCGGTGGGTACCCGGTTTCCCCGTCCGGTCAAGGTGAGGTTGAACTTCGGTCCGCCGATCGACTTCACCGGTCGCTTCGACGGGGTGCCTCCCGGGCGCGCGCGACGGGAGGCGACAGACCAGATCATGGGGGCGATCCAACTGCTGAGTGGGCAGGAACAGGCCGGGGTCTACAACGACCGACCCCCCGACTCCTGAGGCGGCGGGAGGTGTCGGCGTTGGCTGGTTGGCTGCTGCCATGACCTTGGACCACGCGCAGCGTCGCGTGCTCGAACATCCGTCGGGTCCGCTCCTGGTGCTGGCCGGCCCAGGCACCGGGAAGACCACCACGCTCGTGGAGTCGATGGTCGAACGCATCGACGGACGTGGGGCGGACCCTGAGTCGGTTCTCGCGCTGACGTTCTCACGTAAGGCCGCCGAGCAGCTGCGAGATCGGGTGGCGGCGCGCCTGGGTCGCACCACGCAGACCATGATGTGCGCCACCTTCCACTCCTTCGCTTTCGCCCTGGTCCGGGCCCACTCGCCGGCCGAGTCGTACGCCGCGCCGCTGCGCTTGCTGTCGGCCGCCGAGCAGGACGTCATCGTCCGCGAACTGTTGGCCCGAGGCGAGCAGTCCGTGACCGATCAGGTGGCGTGGCCGACCGAACTGGCCGCCGCCGTGGGCACCCGTGGCTTTGCGACGGAGCTGGCCGCGGTCCTGGCGCGCACCCAGGAGAAGGGGTTGGGGTTCGAGCGGCTGCGCCGGCTGGCTCGGGAGGCCGGGCGGCCGGAGCTGCACGCGGCGGCGGACTTCATGGCGCAGTACGACGCGGTGCTGGCCGAGCAGAACCTGCTCGACTATCCAGGCCTGATCGCCCAGGCCGTGAGCCTGCTGCAAGACCGCGACAACCCCGCCCGCGAGGTGCTGCGGGCGCGCTTCGCACACGTATTCGTCGACGAGTATCAAGACACCGACCCGAGCCAGGTCGCCCTGCTGAAAGCGATCGCCGGAGACGGCCGCAACCTCGTGGCCGTGGGCGATCCGCACCAGTCGATCTACGGCTTCCGCGGCGCCGAGGCGCGAGGGATCCTCCAGTTCTCAGACGTCTTCCGAACCCCGGCGGGCCGGCCGGCTCCGGTGATCGCGCTCGGCACGACGCGTCGCTTCGGAGAGAGGATCCAGATCGCCGCCTCGCGCGTCGCGGCGCGGCTGCCGTTGCCCGGCACCATCCCCGAGCAGGCGCGTGCAGAGTTCTCCAACCCGCAGTGTGCGCCGGGGACCCCGGCCGGCCGGGTGGAGGTCATGACGTTCGACACCGAGCGGGCCGAGGGCGAGCACGTCGCCGATCTGTTGCGCCGCGCGCACCTCGAGGACGGCGTCCCGTGGTCCCAGATGGCGGTGCTGGTGCGTTCCGGGCGAACCACCCTTCCCGGCGTACGCCGCGTGCTCGCGGCCGCGGGAGTGCCGCTCGAGGTGGCTGCCGACGAGTTGCCGTTGGTGCGCGAACCGGCCGTGGCGGTCCTTCTCGACGCCCTCCGGGCGGTCGTGAGTGGCGCCGACTGGCTCGACGTCGATCGGGCCCACACCCTGGTGACCTCACCGCTCGTGGGTCTCGACGCCGCGGAGGTGCGTGGACTCGCCCGAGCCCTGCGCGTCCGCGAGAAGGCCATGGCCGTCGGCGCCGAGCGGGATCCGCTCTCCTCCGGCGAACTCGTGCGTCGTGCCGTGCTCGACTCCGATGGGTTGGTCGACGTGGACCTGCCGGCCGCACGACGGGTCGCAGCCGTGGGGCGGCTGTTGCGTTCCGTTGCCCAGGCGCTCGAGCAGGGCGGAACGGTGGAGGAGGTGCTCTGGGAGCTCTGGTCGGGCACCGCGTGGCCCGTGCGGCTGCGCGGAGCGGTGGATCGGGGGGGCGCAGCGGGGCGCCGGGCGCATCGCGACCTGGACGCGGTGTGCGCCTTGTTCGAGGCGGCGGCCCGGGCGGAGTCGCGACGTGGACACACCGGCGTCCGCCCCTTCCTCGACCAGTTGGCGGCACAGGAGATCCCGGCCGACACGCTGGCCGAGCGAGGGCTCCGCGGCGACGCGGTCCGCCTGCTGACCGCCCACCGAGCCAAGGGCCTGGAGTGGCGGCTGGTCGTCGTCATGCACGTCCAAGAGGACCTGTGGCCGGCGCCGGGTCGCCGCTCCACGTTGCTGAAGGCAGATCAGATCGGGCATCGGGAGCTGCAACCACCGCCGACGACCCGAGAGCTGCTCGCCGAGGAGCGTCGCCTCTTCTACGTCGCCTGCACGCGGGCACGCGAACGGCTGATCTGCACCGCAGTCGCGTCGGCAGACGAGGACGGCGAGCAGCCCAGTCGGTTCCTGGCGGAGCTGGAGGTGCCACCGGTCTCGGTGACGGGGCGACCCCCGCGACCGCTGTCGATCCCCGGCGTCGTGGCGACCCTGCGCCGGGTCGCGTGTGACGACGCTGCGCCGCCCGCGTTGCGTCAGGCCGCCGCGCGCCGGCTGGCGAAGCTGGCCGCCGAACGGCTCGACGGTCGGGCACTCGCGCCGGCGGCGGACCCCGCCAGTTGGTGGGGCACCCGGGCCTGGTCGGCTGCTGACGCGCCGATCCGCCCGGACACCGAGCCGGTCGCCCTGTCGGCCAGCGCGTTGACCGGACTGATCGAGTGCCCCGCCCGATGGTTCCTCGAACGCGAGGCGGGGGGTGCCCAGCGGGCCACACAATCGAGCGGCTTCGGCAACGTCGTCCATGCGATCGCGGATCGAATCGGGCGGGGCGAGGTGGTGGTCGCTGCAGGCGGCGACCACGCTCAGACCGTCGCGGAGCTGATGACCGAGGTCGACCGGGTGTGGGGGCAGTTGCCGTTCCGCACGCCCTGGTCCGCCGAACAGGAGCGGAGTCAGGTGGCGGGAGCGCTGACCCGTTTCCTGCAGTGGCATACGCGTCCCGAGGGGCGCCGCCTGCTCGCCACCGAACATCACTTCGAGGCCCGAGTGGTCCTGCCAGATGGCGCCGAGGTGCTGCTGACCGGATTCGCCGATCGGCTCGAGGTCGACGCCGACGGCCGCATCGTCGTGATCGACCTCAAGACGGGCAAGTATCCCCCGACCGAACAGGAGGTCGCCCGCCATCCGCAGCTCGGGCTCTATCAGCTGGCGGTGGAGTCCGGCGGCGTCGACGAGCTGGTGTCGCCCGAACCGGCCTTCTCCGGCGGTGCCGAGCTGTGGCAGCTGCGCCGCGAACCCGGCGCCCCCGTGAAGGTGCAGCGACAAGACGTACAGGTGCCCGACGAGTCCGGCAGCCGCCCGATCGAGATCCAACTGATGACCGCGGTCGCTGCCATCCGCGACGAGTCCTTCCCCGCGCGTCCAGGCGAGCAGTGCCAGCACTGCGACCTCGTGCCGCTCTGTCCCGCCCACACGGCCGGGACGGTGCTGTCGTGACCGTGCAGACCCCGCACGAGCTGCGGACCCTGATGGGTGAGTCGTTCACCTTGAGCGACCAGCAGTGGCAGATCGTGTCCGCGCCGCTGGAGCCGGCGGTGGTGATCGCGGGGGCCGGTTCCGGCAAGACCTCGGTGATGGCCGCGCGAGTGATCTACCTGGTCGCGAACGGGGTCGTCACTCCCGACCAGGTGCTCGGACTGACGTTCACCACGAAGGCCGCCGGCGAGCTGCGTGCGAAAGTGACGACGGCCTTGGGTGCGGCCGGGTTCGGCGCGATCGAGTCGGACGGCGAACTCCTCGAGCCGACCGTGACGACGTACAACGCCTACGCCTCCAGGCTGCTCACCGAGCACGGCTTGCGGATCGGTCACGAACCCGACACCCGGGTGATGGCAGACGCGATGCGCTACCAGGTGGCCGCCCGGGCGATCGCCCGGCACCGCAAGCCGGTGCGGGCGCTCAGCGAGCATCCGCCGACGGTCATCAACAACATCCTCGAGCTCGATGCCCAGCTCAGCGAGCACCTCGTGACGCCCGAGCAGGTGCGCGCCCATGACGCGGCGGTCGCGGTCGCGGCCGACGCTGCGCTGGCGGCCGGCCCGAAAGGCGGTCTGGTGGAGTTGCTCAGTGCGATCGGTCGCCGTGACGAGCTGCTCGACCTGGTGGAGGGCTACCGCGCCTGCAAGCAGGAGTGGGGGCTGATCGACTTCTCCGACCAGATCGCCCTTGCTGCCCGTCTGGTCGACCATCACGGTGAGGTCGGACGGCTCGAGCGGGCGCAGTTCCCGGTCGTGTTGCTCGACGAATACCAAGACACCTCGGTCGCCCAGGCCACGATGTTGTCGCGGCTCTTCTCCGGCACGTCCGCTGCGACCGGGCGGGGGCACGCGGTGATGGCGGTCGGTGATCCGCAGCAGGCGATCTACGGTTGGCGGGGGGCATCGGTCTCCAACATCTTGTCGTTCGGTCGCACGTTCCCGACGGCGACCGGCGACGACGTCCCGGCGTACCCGCTGACGACGAGTCAGCGATCCGACCGGCGCATCCTACAGGTCGCGAACGCCGTGGCGGCGCCGTTGCTCGGCTCGCAGGCCGCGGTCCGGCCCCTCGACCCCCGCTCCGACGCGGGCACGGGGGAGGTCCACACGATCGTCCACGAGACCTATCCCGACGAACTGGCATGGCTCGCGGAGGCAGTCGCCCGGACGCACGCGGACGGAGTGTCCTGGCGCGAGATCGGGGTGCTGACCCGGGACAACGCCCACGCCGCGGCCGTCTTCGACGAGCTTTCCAGGGCCGGGATCCCGGTCGAGATCGTGGGGCTCAAGGGTCTGCTTGCGCTGCCGGAGGTGTCCGAGGTGGTGGCCACGTTGACCCTGCTGCTCGACCTGACGGCCAACGCGGCACTGCTCCAGCTGCTGACCGGTCCGCGTTGGGCGATCGGGCCGCGCGATCTGGCGCTGCTCGGTCGCCGCGCCAAGCACCTCGCGAGGATCCACGGATGGACCGAGACCCGACGGCCGGGAGCCACCCTCGCCGAGGACATCGAGGCCGCCGTCTCCGGCGCCGATCCGGTCGAGATCACAGCTCTGAGCGACGCGCTCGACGACCCGGGCGACGCGGCGTACTCCCCGGCGGCTCGAGAACGGTTCGCACTGCTGGCCTCCGAGCTGCGCGGGCTGCGCGCGCACACGGCCGACCCGGTGATCGAGCTCGTACGCCGGATCATCGAGGTCACCGGCATCGACATCGAGCTGGCGTCGTCGAACTCGGAGGCGGCCCGGGCGCGGCGTGAGAACCTCGACCTGTTCGTCAAGGCGGTCGCGGACTTCCAGTCCTTCGACGGCGATGTGACGCTGGCTGCGTTGTTGGCCTACCTCACCGCCGAGGACGAACAGGGCAACGGGCTGGATGTCGCTACCCCCAGGCATCGGATTCGGTGAAGCTGCTGACCGTGCATCGGGCGAAGGGGCTCGAGTTCGACGCGGTGTTCCTGCCCGGGGTCTGCGACGAGCGTTTCCCCAACACCCGGATCCGCAAGCAGTGGACCAC
>JAKFXV010000096.1 GCA_021731205.1 Nocardioides sp.
CTTCTTCCTGAGCGGCTGCTAACAGCCGGGCGCGCAGGATCCGCATCGCCTGTTCCTTGTTCTGCAGTTGGCTCTTCTCATTTTGGCAACTGACCACGATGCCGGTCGGAAGGTGGGTGATCCGCACCGCGGAATCGGTCGTGTTGACGCTCTGGCCACCTGGTCCGGATGACCGGAAGACGTCGATGCGAAGGTCGTTCTCGTCGATAGAGACGTCGACCTGCTCGGCTTCGGGCATCACGAGTACGCCGGCCGCGGAAGTGTGCACTCGACCTTGCGACTCCGTGACCGGGACCCGCTGCACCCGATGGACACCGCCTTCGAACTTCAACAGCGCGTACGGCGCCGCCCCAGGCTCGCTCACCCCGCGGGCCTTGACCGCGACCGTGACGGATTTGAAGCCGCCGAGGTCGGATTCGGTGGCATCGAGGACCTCGGTGCTCCAGCCCTGTCGCTCGGCGAAACGGGTGTACATCCGAAACAGGTCGCCGGCGAACAGCGCCGACTCCTCGCCACCCTCGCCGGACTTGACCTCGACGATCGCGTCCTTGCTGTCGGTCGGATCGCGCGGCACCAGCAACTGGCGCAGCCGCTCCTGCACTTCCAGTCGGCGGGCACCCAGGCTCTGCGCCTCGGCCGCGAAGGCGACGTCCTCGCCGGCGAGTTCTTCGGCCGCGCCGAGATCATCGCCCAGCCGAGTCCACTCCCGCCAGGTCCGCACGATCGCGCTGACCTCCGCATAGCGCTGGTTGAGCCGCTTGGAGAGTCCCTGATCTGCGTGGGTGCTGGGGTCGGCCAGGCGTGACTCCAACTCGGCATGCTCTTCGAGCAGCACGCTCACCGCTTCGAACATGCCCACGTGAGTTACTTGTCGGCGGCTTTCTTGGCGTACCGGGCCTCGAAGCGGGCCACGCGGCCTCCGGTGTCGAGGATCTTCTGCTTGCCGGTGTAGAACGGGTGGCAGTTGGAGCAGACGTCGGCGTGAATAGTGCCCTTCGCCGCCGTGCTCCGGGTGACGAAGACGTTGCCGCAGGTGCAACTGACCTCAGTGGCGGTGTACGCCGGGTGGATGTCCTTCTTCATTGCTTCCTCTCGAGCGGCCGCCGGGTCGCCCCCGAGTGGGGCGTGAACCGGAGCCAGGGGATTGAGGTGTGTTCGAGCGTTCAGGCGTTCCAGCATTCAGGTGTTGCGACGTTCAGTGTTCCAACAAGGATGTCCGAGAACCAATTCCCGGCCCCGGGTCTCGATGCCCCGTGGTCGTGCTCAGTCGTCGCCGCCGAGGCTGGGCGTGGTCTTTTGCACCTGCATCAAGAACTCCATGTTGGTGGAGGACTTCTTCAGCCGCTCGAGCAGCAGCTCCAAGGCCTGCTGGCCGTCGAGTGCCGACAGCACGCGACGGAGCTTCCAGACGACGGCAAGCTCCTCCTTGCTCATCAACAACTCCTCGCGCCGAGTCCCTGACTGTACGGCGTCGATGGCCGGGAAGATCCGCTTGTCGGCGAAGTCTCGCCGCAACCTGATCTCCATGTTTCCGGTGCCCTTGAACTCCTCGAAGATCACCTCGTCCATCTTCGACCCGCTCTCGATCAGAGCCGTGGCGAGGATGGTCAGCGAGCCGCCGTTCTCGATGTTGCGGGCCGCACCGAAGAACCGCTTGGGCGGGTACAGCGCAGCCGAGTCGACACCACCTGACAGGATCCGCCCCGAGGCCGGAGCCGCCAGGTTGTAGGCGCGGCCCAGGCGGGTGATGCCGTCGAGCAGTACGACGACGTCGTGGCCCAACTCGACCAGTCGCTTGGCACGCTCGATCGCGAGCTCAGCGACGATCGTGTGGTCGGCCGCCGGACGGTCGAAGGTCGAGGAGATGACCTCCCCCTTGACCGATCGTTCGAAGTCCGTGACTTCTTCGGGCCGCTCGTCGACCAAGACGACCATCAGGTGGCATTCGGGGTTGTTGGTGGTGATCGAGTTCGAGATGGACTGCATGATCATCGTCTTGCCGGCCTTGGACGGCGAGACGATCAGGCCGCGCTGGCCCTTGCCGATCGGCGCCGCAATGTCGATCACCCGGCCGATCAGATTGGCCGGCTCGGTCTCCAGACGCAACCGTTCAGAGGGGTACAACGGGGTGAGCTTCGAGAACTCCGGGCGAGCCTTGGCCGCCTCCGGGTCGGCGCCGTTGACGGAGTCGACGCGCACCATCGGGTTGAACTTCTCGCGTCGTTCGGCGTCGCGTGGCTGGCGCACCTGACCGACGATCGCGTCACCGCGGCGCAGCCCGAACTTCCGCACCATCGATAGCGAGAGGTAGACGTCGTCGGAGCCGGGCAAGTAGCCACTGGTGCGCACGAACGCGTAGTTGTCGAGTACGTCGAGGATGCCGGCGGCAGGCACCAGCACGTCGTCCTCGAGGATCTGGGTGTCGGGCTCCGACCGCATGCCGCCACTGCGACCGCGGTCACGGTCTCGCCCGCGACGGCGACGATTGCGACGTCCGCCTTCGTCGTCGCGATTGCGGTCCGGCCCGGTGTCGCCCCGTCCGTCGTTCTGGTGGCCCCGCCCGTCGTTCTGGTGGCCCCGCCCGTCGTTCTGGTGGCCCCGCCCGTCGTTCTGGTTGCGCCCGCCACCTTGGTTGTCGCGGTTGTTGTTCCGATCCCGGCCACGCCGATCGTTGCGATCGTTGCGACGTCCCTCCGCAGGCTCGGGCGCGCCTTGCTCCTCGGGAGCGGATTGACTGGGAGCGGCTTGTTCCGGCGCGGCCTGCTCAGCCGGAGAGTTCGCGCGAGCCGAGGGGCCGCGCTGAGCGGCGCCGATCGCTTCGACGAGCTGCGCCTTCTTCATCGAGCTGACACCCGAGACGCCCAGCCCACCGGCGAGCGACTTCAAGTCGGCGAGCAGCATCGAGCTGAGTCCACCCGTTCGCTTTGCAGCGGCACCGTTCTCGTTTCCGACAGGTGCAGTGGATTCGACAGTTTCCGTCACGTGAGGTCCTTCCCACGTATCACAGCCGACCGGACATCGTGCCAGCGGCTTGTTGGTTTCGTTCGCCCTCCGGTCATCGCGAGCCAGGTGAGCGCACGATGTTCGGGCGGCGCCTGCCGGCCCGAAGAAGAGAGAGGAACTGCACCCGGCGAACGTCCGGTCTAGTGCCGGTCGCCCGTCTTGCTTGCTTGGGTGCCGCGCCGAGATGTCTGGCGCACTTCCGAGAATACCACCCGGGGATGCCCGGGTGTGATTCCGCACCCACCTAGGCGATGCGTACGCCGTCCGGGTCGACCTCGAGGGCACGAACGGCCCACCCGGTGGGGCAGGAGTCGAGCAACTCCGCATCGGCGCCAACCGTGAGCACCAGCACACTTGGACCGGCGCCGGAGACGACAGCCGCGTGACCCCGGCCGCGCAACTCGTGTACGAGGTCGAGAGTCTGGGGCATCGCGGCACGGCGATAGTCCTGGTGCAGCAGATCTCGCGTGGCTGTCACGAGCAGGTCAGGCGAATCGCGCAGGGCGCTGACCAGCAACGCCGCTCGCCCGACGGTGGACGCCGCATCGCCGTGGGGCACCGACTCAGGCAGTGCGGCGCGCGCCACGGAGGTCGGCACCTGGAACTCGGGGATGTAGACCACGGCGCGCACCGCCGGATCGACGGGTATGCGGTGTGCGAAGTAGGCGCCTGCGGCGCTGGCACCTTCCTCCGCAGCGAGTCGACCCGACACGACAAGTCCCCCAAACAGGGCGGCCGCCACGTTGTCGGGATGACCTTCGGCGTCGGCGGCGATGCGGAGCAGCCCGGCGTCGGGGAGGCGGGCCTGGCCGTCGCTCACCAGCGCCCGAGCCAACGCCAGTCCCCCGATGATCGCGGCTGCACTCGAGCCGAGTCCGCGCCCGTGAGGTACGGCGGTCGTACACGCGAGACGCAGTCCTCGCGGCCGAGCCGTGCCGAGCGCGGCGAAGCCGAGATCCATCGCCTGGACGACCAGATGCGACTCATCCCGGGGCACCTCGGCCGCCGCAGGACCGGCGACGTCGACCTGCAGCGTGCTCCCGGTCAGCTCGGCGCTCAACTCCTCGCGCCAGGAAAGGGCCAGGGCGAGGCAGTCGAAGCCCGGCCCCAGGTTGGCCGACGTGGCCGGGACCGTCACGCGGACCGGCCGATCGACGAACTCCATCGGAGATCGGCTATCCGTGCAATCCGGCCGCAACGGCAGCCTGCTCGACATCGCGGTCGATCACCTGAGTGGGGTCCGCGCCGACGGGTTCCCGGCTCGAGAGAGCGGTCGCGGTGTCCTTGAGCCCGTGACCGGTCACGGTGATGACGACCCGCTGCGCGGCGTAGGACTCTCCTGCGGTCAGTTCGGCCAGCAGCCCTGCGACTCCGGTGGCGGACGCGGGCTCGACGAAGACCCCGTCGCGCCGTGCCAACTCCGACTGCGCGGCCAAGATCTGGGCATCGCTCACCGCGGCGAACCGGCCACCCGACCCGTCTCGAGCGGCCACCGCCAGCGCCCACGACGCCGGATTGCCGATCCGGATCGCGGTGGCGACGGTCTCCGGCTCCGCCACGGGGTGGCCGAGCACCAGCGGAGCGGCGCCCTCGGCCTGGAACCCGCGGATCACCGGCACCTGGCTGGCGCGGCCCAGGGCGGCGTACTCCTGCCACCCCAGCCAGTACGCCGCGATGTTGCCGGCGTTGCCGACGGGAAGCAGATGCACGTCGGGTGCGTCGCCGAGCAGGTCGACGATCTCGAACGCGGCGGTCTTCTGCCCTTGGAGGCGATCCGGGTTGACCGAGTTGACCAACGCGACCGGATAGCGTTCCGACAACTCGCGCGCCAACGTCAGGCAGTCGTCGAAGTTGCCGCGCACCATGATCACCCGCGCACCGTGCATGATCGCCTGAGCCATCTTGCCGGCCGCGATCTTGCCCTCGGGGACCAACACGATCGGGGTGACCCCGGCCTTGGCGGCGTACGCCGACATCGAGGCCGAGGTGTTGCCCGTCGAGGCGCACACGACCGCCCGCGCCCCGCTATGGACGGCAACGGAGATCGCCGTGGTCATCCCGCGGTCCTTGAACGAGCACGTCGGGTTGTCGCCCTCCACCTTGAGCCAGACCTCGCCGCGGGTGAGCCCCGACAACCATTCGGAGTGCACCAGCGGGGTGCCGCCCTCGCGCAACGTGATCGCGGCTATGTCGGTGGGCAGGTCGAGCAGATCGCGGTACTCCTCGATCACGCCGAGCCATTGGTGGCGGGTGCCCGACGCGGGCCCACCAGCCGGCCCAGCAGACGGCCCAGCAGGCGGCCCAGCAGACGAAAGCGTGGTCACTCCTCGACTCCTTCGACCCGCATCACCGAGTTGACGTCGTGGACGATGCTCATCTCGCGTAGGTGTGCGACGGTCGCACTCAGTTGGGCGTCGGTGGCCGCGTGTGAGACGACGACGAGCTGGGCGTCGGCCCCTCGGCCTTCCTGCCGCACGGTCTGGATCGACACGTCGTGCTCGGCGAAGGCGGCCGCCACCGCGGCCAGGACCCCCGCCTTGTCGTCGACGTCGATCGACACGTGGTAGCGCGTGACCGTCTCGCCCATGGGCAGCAGCTCCCGATCGGCGTACGCCGACTCGCCGGGCCCTTGCGTGCCGGTCAACCGATTGCGCGCCACGGTCACCAAGTCGCCGAGGATCGCGCTGGCGGTCGGTGCACCGCCTGCGCCGGGGCCGTAGAACATCAGCTGGCCGGCCGACTCGGCCTCGACGAACACGGCGTTGAACGCCCCATGCACCGCAGCCAACGGGTGTGAGCGCGGAATCATCGCCGGGTGCACCCGCACCGACACCGCGTCTTCGCCGCCTGGCTGGGGGCGCAGTTCGCAGATCGCCAACAACTTGAGCACCGAGTCCATCTCGCGGGCCGACTTCACGTCCGCGGCCGTCACCTCCGCGATGCCCTCGCGGTAGACGTCCCCCGCGCTCACGCGGGTGTGGAACGCAAGCGACGCCAGGATCGCGGCCTTGGCGGCAGCATCGAAACCCTCGACGTCGGCGGTCGGGTCGGCTTCGGCGTAGCCCAGCTCCTGGGCCTGCGCCAGCGTCTCGGCGTACCCGGCGCCCTGGGTGTCCATCTTGTCGAGGATGAAGTTGGTGGTGCCGTTGACGATGCCCAGCACCTTGGTCACGACATCGCCGGCGAGGGACTCGCGCAGCGGTCGAAGGATCGGGATGGCGCCGGCCACTGCGGCCTCGAAGTAGAGGTCGGCACCGGCCTCGTCGGCGGCCTGGAACAGGGCCGGACCGTCCTCGGCCAACAGCGCCTTGTTGGCCGTCACGACGCTCGCACCACGCGCGAGCGCGGCGAGAATCAGGCCACGGGCGGGCTCGATCCCCCCGATCACCTCGATCACGATGTCGACGTCGGGTCGGGTGACCAACCCATAGGCGTCCGTGGTCAACAAGGCGGCGGGAACATCCACCTCTCGCGGCGCGTCGATGCGTCGTACGGCGACGCCGGCGAGCTCGACCGGCGCACCGATCCGCGCCTCGATGTCGGTGGCACTCTTCGCGAGCAGCCGCACCACCTGGGACCCGACCGAGCCGCAGCCCAACACCGCCACGCGCAGCGGTTTCACCGGCTCGGCCATCACGCACCCACATCCGTCGCCAACAGGTCCGCCTCGGTTTCGCGGCGCAGCACCACGCTGGCCCGGCCGTCGCGTACGGCGATCACCGGCGGCCGCAGCGCGTGGTTGTAGTTCGAGGCCATCGATCGACAGTAGGCGCCGGTGCCAGGCACCGCCAACAGATCGCCAGGAGTGAGATCGGCCGGCAGGAAGTCGTCCTTGACCACCACGTCTCCGGCCTCGCAATGCTTGCCCACCACCCGGGCCAACACCGGCTGAGCCGTCGACGCGCGCGACGCCAGGGTGCAGGAGTAGGCGGCGTCGTACAACGCGGTGCGGATGTTGTCGCTCATCCCACCGTCGACGCTGACGTAGGTGCGCGTTGCGCCCCCGTCGAGGAGCACCTGCTTGACGGTGCCGACCTCGTAGACGGTGCACATGGCAGGTCCGACGATCGCCCGGCCCGGCTCGATCGACAGTGCCGGCTGCTGGATGC
>JAKFXV010000097.1 GCA_021731205.1 Nocardioides sp.
GGACCTACAGACCCCAGCCCAACGGCTGAACCAGCTGCTGACCCAAGCAGCCTGACCACCCGTTGCCTACACCGGTTGACCGCAACGACCAACTACTCCGACATTTCTGACTTTCCCCCGATCGTCCACAGGGATGCTCCGACCCGCCGCGCCCCACGGGCGTAGTAGCCGAGCCTTGGATGCGTGAGTCCCGAGCACGTTCGACGTGGCCGCAGCCCCGGAGCTGCCTGGACGGCCGTCACGCGTGGGGCGTACCGACGCGTCGACGCTGCGGATCAGGGCTACGCCGATCTCTTGGCCTGGCAGGCAGTCCTCCCGTCCGCCGCCGCCTTCACCGGGTTAACGGCAACCCGCATACTCCGCTGGCCGACTCCACCACTTCCTCAACGCCTCCCGGTCTTCGTGGCCATGAATCGCGACCCAGCGCCACAGCGACTGGGATTGGTCGTCACCCGACACGAGCCGCCGCCACGTTGGACAACCCGTGACGGACTCCGGATCGCCGAGCCAGCCGAGGTACTACTCGGCTGCGCACGAGCGCTGGGACTGCTGGACCTTGTGCTGCTCGTCGACCACGTGCTGCACATCGACAAGGGATCCTTCCCGGCTCTTGGGCTGGCTGCCGCGCAACGACGACGCGGTGCGCCGCTGCTGCGCCGGGCACTTGCCCTGGCCGACGCCCGCTCGGAATCGCCTTGGGAGTCGATGCTGCGGGTCCTCCATATGACCTGCGACGTCCCGGTCGAGCCGCAACACGTCCTCGTTGACGAGTCCGGGGACTTCGTTGCGCGAGGCGACCTCTGGCTGATCGGCACGCGCACATTGCACGAGTACGACGGCGGCCACCACCTCACCCGCGAAGCCCAACGCAGCGACCTGAAACGCACCGCGCGCCTTGATCGAGCAGGGTGGACGCGGCGCGGGTACACCAAGGAGGACGTGCTCCGCCAGGGCGTACAGATCCTCCGCGATGCCGATCTTGCTCTTGATCGACCACACCAGCCGGAGCGGATCCGAGAGTGGCACACCATGCTCCGCGACTCTCTGCACACCCCTGCCGGCCAAGCCCGCCTACGAACGCGGCTCAACCTCCCGGCCAACAACCTTCCAGAGGGAGAAATGTCGGAGTAGGTGTCGAAAGTCGCGCGCTCAACGGGCAACAACTCCGACATTCCACGGGTCGCGGGCCTCTCAGCGGTGCGACGACAGCGTCAACTCGTGAGGGGCTCGTGAAGATCTCTCCGATTCGGAGGATCTCGAGGCCTACAGGCGAGATCGGCGGATAGCGTCGCGGCCATGGCTTGGCTCAGGGCATTCGCGTGGCTTACCTTGGCGAGCGCGGCAACAGCTGCCGCCGGCGTCACAGTCAGCCGGCTCTGGCCGACCCACACCTACCCCACGGCCATCCTCACGTCCTTCACTCCACTCGCGCTCGTCGGCTATGGCGCCAGCTTGCTGGCGATCGCGATCCTCGGCCGCGCGAGCTGGCACACCGGGTGGACACTCGTCACCATCGCGGTCCTCGGGGCTACTGCGTTACATCTGATCTGGCTCGCGCCCGGTTTCACGGGCTCGGTCGCGACGGACTCGGGCGCACCCGGATTTCGACTGCTCACCATCAATGCCCAACGCGGCGCCGCCGACGACGAACAGATCCTGGCGGCGGTCGATGAGCTTGGCATCGACGTCCTGGTCGTGGAGGAGATCACCCCGGAGTTGGCGCAGCGATTGCTGGACAACGGCGTGATGGCCCGGTTCCCCCACGGGTCGGGAGAAGCCAAGGCGACGTTCGCGGGCACCGTGGTCTTCAGCAAGTACCCGCTCCGCAACGAACGAGCCGTGCCCACCTACTTCGACTCCCTCGTGGTGACCGTCGACCTCCCCAGCGGACCGATAGACCTGCTCGCCGTACACCCCGTTCACCCGATTCGGAGTGCCGCCAACTGGCGCCGCGAGCATGCCCTGATCAGGGCTTCGGCCCGAGACGCCGATGTCGTGGCGGGAGACTTCAACGCCACGTTGGATCATCAACCGATGCGGTCCCTGGGCGACGACGGCTTCCGTTCGGTCGCCGAGATCGCCGGCACCGGCTGGGCGCCGACCTGGCCGAGCAACGGCCGCGGGCGTCTGCCCGGGCCGCTGGCGCCCCGGTTCCTGCAGATCGACCACATCATGGTGCGTGAGGCCTGGGCCGTCGTCGACGTCCGACGGGTTCCGATCGCCCGCACCGACCACACCGGCGTGTACGCCGAGATCACCCGCGCCACCCCACCCGCCCAGGCGTCACCAAATCGCGCCGAGGCGTCACAAACACGACGCGAGGGGTCACTTTCTGCGCGCAGAAAGTGACCCCTCGACGTGTGAATCAGTGCTGGTAGGACCCGAAGTCGAAGTCATCCAGCGCCACGGCCTGGCCGCCACCGGTGTTGCCGAACTCGTAGTCGTACGAGTCGTAGCCCACCACGGAGTACGCCGCAGCGCGGGCCTCCTCGGTCGGCTCCACCCGGATGTTGCGGTAGCGCTCGAGCCCGGTTCCGGCCGGGATCAGCTTGCCGATGATGACGTTCTCCTTCAGGCCGCGCAGCGAGTCCGAGCGACCGTGGATCGCGGCATCGGTGAGCACCCGCGTGGTCTCCTGGAACGACGCCGCGGACAGCCACGACTCCGTCGCCAGCGAGGCCTTGGTGATGCCCATCAGCACCGGGCGACCCGAGGACGGCTTGCCACCCTCGGAGACGACCCGACGGTTCTCCACCTCGAAGCGCACCCGATCGACCAGATCGGACGGCAACAGGTTGGTGTCTCCGGACTCGATCACCGTGATCCGGCGCAGCATCTGTCGCACGATGATCTCGATGTGCTTGTCGTGGATCGACACACCCTGGCTGCGGTAGACCGCCTGGACCTCGTCCACCAGGTGCTCCTGCGCTTTGCGGACACCGAGGATGCGCAACACGTCCTGTGGATCAGGCGTGCCCACGATGAGCTGCTGGCCCACCTCGATGTGATCGCCGTCGGCGACGAGGAGCCGCGACCGCCTCGACACGGGGTACTCCTGCACCTCCGACCCGTCGTCGGGAGTGATCAGTACCTTGCGCGACTTGTCGGTGTCCTCGATCTCGACCCGACCAGCGGCCTCGGCGATCGGCGATCGGCCCTTGGGTGAGCGCGCCTCGAACAACTCCACCACGCGGGGCAGACCCTGCGTGATGTCGTCGGCCGATGCCACTCCACCGGTGTGGAAGGTCCGCATCGTCAACTGAGTGCCCGGCTCACCGATGGACTGCGCGGCGATGATGCCGACCGCCTCACCGATGTCGACGAGCTTGCCGGTGGCCAACGAGCGGCCGTAGCACTTGGCGCAGGTGCCGGTCTTGGCGTCACAGGTCAGCACGGAGCGGACCTTGACCTCCTCGATCCCAGCCGCGATCAGTTCCGCGATCTTGACGTCACCGAGGTCGTCGCCTGCTCCTGCGAGCAGTTCACCCGTGGTGGGATGAACGACGTCGACAGCAGCCGATCGGGCGTACGCCGCCGTCTCGGCGTTCTCGTGCTTGACGACGGTCCCGTCCTCGAGACGCTCACCGATCCGCTTGGGCAGACCACGCTCGGTGCCACAGTCGTCCTCACGGATGATGACGTCCTGCGACACGTCGACCAGGCGTCGCGTGAGGTAGCCGGAGTCGGCCGTTCGGAGCGCGGTGTCGGCCAGTCCCTTGCGGGCACCGTGGGTGGAGATGAAGTACTCCAGCACGGACAGGCCTTCACGGAAGTTCGCCTTGATCGGTCGCGGGATGATGTCGCCCTTCGGGTTGGCCACCAGACCACGCATGGCCGCCACCTGACGGATCTGCATCATGTTTCCGGAGGCACCCGAGTCGACCATCATGAAGATCGGGTTGGTCCGGTCGAAGTTGGCCTCCATCGCCTTGGCCACCTCGTCGGAGGCCTGGGTCCAGATCTCGATGAGCTCCTGTCGACGCTCGTCGTCGGTGACCAGACCACGCTGGAAGTGCTGCTGCACCTTGGCAGCCTGGGCTTCGTAGCCGGCCAGGATCGTCGCCTTCGAGGCCGGCGTGACCACGTCGTCGATCGACACCGTGACCCCCGAACGCGTGGCCCAATGGAACCCAGCGTCCTTGAGTGCGTCGAGCGACGCCGCGACCTGGACCTTCGTGTAGCGCTCCGCGAGATCGTTGACGATGACGCCGAGCGCCTTCTTGCCGACCTCGTAGTTCACGTACGGGTAGTCGTCGGGCAGGGTCTCGTTGAACAGTGCCCGGCCCAGCGTCGTCTCGAGTACGACGCCACCGGTGGCCTCGCCGGAGGGCTCCACGTCCGGATCGCTCGCCAAGACGAGCTCCTCGAACCGGATCTTGACCTTGCTCTGCATCGCGATCTCGCCGTGGTCGTAGGCCATGATCGCCTCGGCAACCGATGAGAACGCCCGACCCTCGCCGATCTCTCCGTCACGATCGGTCGTGATGAAGAACAGGCCGATGATCATGTCCTGTGTCGGCATGGTCACGGGACGACCGTCGGACGGCTTCAAGATGTTGTTGGTGGACAACATCAAGATGCGCGCCTCCGCCTGCGCTTCCGCCGACAGCGGCAGGTGCACAGCCATCTGGTCACCGTCGAAGTCCGCGTTGAACGCGGTGCACACCAACGGGTGGATCTGGATGGCCTTACCCTCGATCAACTGCGGCTCGAATGCCTGGATGCCCAGCCGGTGCAGGGTGGGCGCCCGGTTGAGCAGCACCGGGTGCTCGGTGATGACCTCTTCGAGGACGTCCCACACGACCGGCCGGGCGCGCTCCACCATCCGCTTCGCGGACTTGATGTTCTGGGCGTGCGACAAGTCGACGAGCCGCTTCATCACGAAGGGCTTGAAGAGCTCGAGCGCCATCTGCTTGGGCAGACCGCACTGGTGCAGCTTCAGCTGCGGACCCGACACGATCACCGAGCGGCCGGAGTAGTCGACGCGCTTGCCGAGCAGGTTTTGCCGGAACCGGCCCTGCTTGCCCTTGAGCATGTCGGACAACGACTTCAGGGGACGGTTGCCCGGTCCGGTGACGGGCCGACCACGACGACCGTTGTCGAACAACGAGTCGACGGCCTCTTGCAGCATCCGCTTCTCGTTGTTGACGATGATCTCCGGCGCGCCGAGATCGAGCAGCCGCTTGAGCCGGTTGTTCCGGTTGATCACCCGCCGGTAGAGGTCGTTGAGGTCGGAGGTCGCGAACCGGCCGCCGTCCAGCTGCACCATCGGGCGCAGGTCCGGCGGGATGACGGGTACGGCGTCGAGCACCATGCCCTGGGGCTGGTTGCCGGTCTGCCGGAACGCGTCGACGACCTTGAGCCGCTTGAGCGCGCGCACCTTCCGCTGACCCTTACCGGTGGCGATGATCTCGCGAAGGGACTCGACCTCGGCTTCGACGTCGAAGTCCTCGAGCCGCCGTTGGATCGCGGTCGCGCCCATGTGCCCTTCGAAGTACTTCCCGAACCAGGCCTTCATCTCGCGGTAGAGCAGCTCATCGCCCATCAGGTCTTGGACCTTGAGGCTCTTGAACTGCGTCCAGACCTCCTCGAGCCGATCGAGCTCGCGCTGTGACCGGTCGCGGAGCTGCTTGAGCTCGCGTTCGGCCGCGTCGCGCACCTTGCGCCGCGCATCCGCCTTCGCGCCTTCGGACTCCAGCAGCGCCAGGTCCTCTTCGAGCTTCTTGGTGCGCTCGTCGAGGGCCGAGTCACGCCGCTTCTCCAGCCGCTCGCGCTCCAGGCCCACCTTGCCTTCGAGCGAGGACAGGTCGCGATGCCGCGCGTCCTCGTCGACGGCGGTGATCATGTAGGCGGCGAAGTAGATGACCTTCTCCAGGTCCTTCGGGGCCAGATCGAGCAGGTAACCCAGCCGGGACGGCACACCCTTGAAGTACCAGATGTGGGTCACGGGGGCGGCCAGCTCGATGTGCCCCATCCGCTCGCGGCGCACCTTCGAACGGGTGACCTCGACGCCACACCGCTCACAGATGATGCCCTTGAATCGGACGCGCTTGTACTTCCCGCAATAGCACTCCCAGTCCCGAGTGGGACCGAAGATCTTCTCGCAGAACAAGCCGTCACGCTCAGGCTTGAGCGTGCGGTAGTTGATCGTCTCCGGCTTCTTGACCTCGCCATGGCTCCAGCCGCGGATGTCCTCCGCGCTGGCCAGGCCGATCTGCAGCTGGTCGAAGAAATTCACATCAAGCACAGTCAGGTACTCCTCGTTCTCAAACTTCTTCGACTCAAACTTCTTCAACCGAGCTGGGCTCACGACGCGACAGGTCGATGCCCAGTTCTTCGGCTGCACGGAAGACGTCTTCCTCGGCGTCCTTCAACTCGATCGAGGTGCCGTCTTGGGACAGCACCTCCACGTTGAGGCACAAGGACTGCATCTCCTTGACGAGCACCTTGAACGACTCGGGGATGCCCGAGTCGGGGATGTTCTCGCCCTTGACGATGGCTTCGTACACCTTGACCCGGCCCGGCACGTCGTCGGACTTGATCGTCAGCAACTCCTGGAGGGCATAGGCAGCGCCGTACGCCTCCATCGCCCAGACCTCCATCTCGCCGAACCGCTGGCCACCGAACTGGGCCTTTCCGCCCAGGGGTTGCTGCGTGATCATCGAGTAGGGGCCGGTCGAGCGTGCGTGGATCTTGTCGTCGACCAGGTGGTGGAGTTTCAGGATGTACATGTAGCCAACCGACACCGGCTGCGGGAAGGGTTCGCCGGATCGGCCGTCGAACAGGCTGGCCTTGCCGTTCTCGCCGATCATCCGCACCCCGTCGCGGTTGGGCAACGTCGAACCGAGCAGGCCGGTGATCTCGTCCTCGCGTGCACCGTCGAAGACCGGTGTTGCCACCTTGGTGTTCGGTTCGGCCTTGTCTGCGTGGATCTCGATCAGCCGGGACTTCCAGTCGGCCTGGCCCTTCGCCGGCTTGGACTTGTCACCATGCAGCGTCAGGTCCCAGCCCTGCTTCGCCAACCAGCCGAGGTGCAGCTCGAGGATCTGCCCGATGTTCATCCGGCGGGGCACGCCCAACG
>JAKFXV010000100.1 GCA_021731205.1 Nocardioides sp.
GGAACCTCTCGACTTCGTCCTCTTGTTCTTCGGGTACGGCGAGCCCGGCTTCCTCGAGGACCGCTTCGGCGCACACGATCCGCGAGCCGGTCCGGAGGGCCAAGGCGATCGAGTCAGAGGGCCGCGCACTCACCTCCGCGCCCGAGTCGAGCACCAGGGTGGCGTAGAACACCCCGTCCTTCATCTGGGTGATCTGCACCTCCGCCAAGGCCGTGCCCGTCGCGACCAACACATCCTTCATCAGATCGTGGGTGAGCGGACGTGGCGGAACGACGCCCTGTTGGGCGAAGGCAATCGCCGTTGCCTCCACCGCGCCGATCCAGATGGGGAGATAGCGCTCCCCAGCGACCTCGCGCAACAGCACGATCGGCTGGTTCGAGGGCATCTCGACCCGCACTCCCACCACATCGACTTCGCGCACGTCTTCAGCGTACTCCGGCGTCGAACGGGCGCGAGCCGAACCTCAGGCCCGACCCAGGCCTACCTTCACGAGCGTCGCGTGCAACCGCACCGACAAAGCGGCGATCTCACCCACCGCTGCGTCCGCCCGACCGTGTGCGGCAGCATCTCGCGCGCTGCGCATCGGTGTCACCACCTGTTCGACCAGGCCGACCTCGCGATCCGCGGCCGTTCGGAAGGCCCTCAGATGGCGCGGCTCGAAGCCGAAGTCAGCGAGCTCACGGGCAGTTTGTGCGATCACCAAGGCGTCGCTGTCGAACTGGCCGGTGCCTGGTCGAGCGGCGATCAGCCCGAACTGCTCGAGTTGTGCCAAGAGCTCCTCGGAGATCTCCGTGACCTTGATCAGCTCCCGTCTCGACAACCGCACGTCACTGCGGCGTCGGAACGACTCGGCGCTGGGCAGCCCGTCGACAGCCAGAGCCACCTGCGGCACGGTGGGGATCACGGACTCGATCGGCGGCGGAGTCAGGCCGCGGTCGATGGCCTCGAGGTGCTCACCGATCACCTTCAACGGGAGATAGTGGTCTCGCTGCATGCGCAGGATGTAGCGCAGTCGCTGGACATCGTCGTCGGAGAACTTTCGGTAGCCGGCGGCTGTCCGCTCGGGCTTGATCAGACCTTGGTCCTCCAGAAACCTGATCTTGGGAATCGTCACGCCGGGGAAGTCGGCGCGCAGTTGCTCGAGAACCTGTCCGATGTTGTGTCGTGGGCGGGGTCCCGCGGCGGCCGCGAGCACCGGGTCACTGGGCAAGCCCATGCTCAACTGCTCTCGTGCCCTGAGAAGAACACCAATCGGTACTTGCCGATCTGGACTTCGTCGCCGTCGTGCAGGTCGACCTGTTCGATGCGGGCGCGGTTGACGTAGGTCCCGTTGAGGCTGCCCACATCACGCACTTGGAACCTGGTTCGGTCCCGGGCGAACTCCGCGTGCTTCCGCGAGACCGTCACGTCGTCGAGGAAGATGTCGCTCTCGGGATGTCGGCCTGCCTCGACCAAGTCCTCGGCCAGCAGGAATCGGCTGCCCGCACCGGGGCCACGTTGCACGACCAAGAGGGCGTGCCCCGCGGGCAACGCGTCAACGGCTGCCGCGTCGAGCGGGTCCAAGGATCGTTCGGCAGTCTCGGAGGCTTCTCGCGCGCCGAAGGTGATCGTCGAGGTGACGTCGTTCGCGAGTGGAGTGTCGAGCCTCGCCCCGCAGTGCGCGCAGAAACGCGAGCCGGCGGGGTTCTCCCGGCCGCACGTGGCGCACTGTGGTGCATCGGCTGTCATGTCTCGACCCTAACCCTCCACCGAATCCCGATAGGTCGCCGCGTCCATCAGCGTGTCCCCACTTTGGCCGTCGCCTACCTGAATCTCGATCAACCATCCGCCACCATAGGGATCGTTGTTGACCAGCTCCGGTGTTGCCTCCAAAGCCTCGTTGCGGGCAGTGACCTCCCCCGTCACAGGCGCGTACACGTCACTGACCGACTTGGTCGACTCGAGCTCGCCGCACACCTCCCCGGCAGTCACGCTTTCGCCGACCTCGGGCAACGATACGAACACGATGTCGCCCAGGGCATCTTGCGCGTAGTGCGTGATCCCCACTCGTACGACGCCGGCGCCGCTCGCCGCAGGCCCACCCTCCACTGGGCGCACCCACTCGTGTTCGGCGGTGTACTTGAGGTCCTCAGGGAACACGAATCCTCCAGGGGGCGGGTGCGGCTCGGCGGCAACGGCGAATGGTCGGCGAGCGGCACTCTACTCCGCAGGCGTGCGTCCAGGCGCGGTGCGTGACGGACTGGCGCACAGGCATCACGCGCCCTAGTCCGGAGCGCCGAACTGGGGAATCAGCGGGGTCGCAACGCTCGCGATGTCGAGGTCTGCCAGCTCCTCGATGCGAACCGTGCCGCCGCGGGACTCGATGACCTCCTGAGGGCCCCGGCTGAACGTGATCGCGCCTGCCAACGTCTCCGGATCGCCAATCACTTCGATGACGTAGGGCGCCGGCACGACCTGCCCGTCGATCACTACCCCGGACCCACTGATCTCGAAGGCCGATTGAGCAACGATCCGGATCTCGTCGTTGAACTCGAGGGCCTCTGCACCCGCAGTCCGCAACTCCTGGACGGTGTCCAACAGCACGTCGATCGACAACGGTTCGCCGCCGGTGTCGACCGTCACCCGGATCCCCGGGCCCGACACCGGCACCAACCCGGCCAGGATGCTCAGGTTGGTGGCGTTCTCCTGGGCCTCCGCAAGGGCGGCCTGGCGCGAGGTGCGGGTTGACTGCAGGCCGTCGCGAGTGGCCTCCAGCCGTTCGATCTCGCGTTCGGTCCGCTCCGAGAGCGTCGACAGGCCGTTGAGAACATCGATCAGGTCCTGTTCCCGGTAGCCCGCGTAGGCGTTGCTGACGTCGTTGGCGCGGACCTGGGTGACCGCCGCCAGCCCCAGCGCCCCAAGGAGCACAGCGACCACCAGCTGCGATCGCGTCGGGCGCGTGAACGCCCGCAACAGGTGGCGCCGACCGGCGGCACTGAGATCGACCGGCTCAGGCATGGAACAGGTGCCTTCGGATCGCGGCGACGTTCGAGAAGATCCTGATGCCCAGCACGACGATCACGCCCGTCGACAGCTGCCCGCCGACTCCGAGTTGGTCCCCGAGGTAGACGATTGCCGCCGCGATCGTGACGTTGCTGACGAACGAGATCACGAAGACCCGGTCGTCGAAGATCCCGTCGAGGTAGGCACGTAGCGCCCCGAAGACCGCATCCAGGGCCGCAACGACCGCAATCGGCAAGTACGGCTCCCACCCGATCGGGACATCGGGTTTGAGGATCAGGCCGACCACCACGCCGACGAGCAGTCCGAGTGCTGCGATCACGACGCCTTCTCCTGACTTCGATCCGAGGCCTGCTCGTCAGCGATCTCGGCGAGGAGCAGGGGACGCAACTGGGCTGCCGGGAGGCTCATGTCGTCGACAGTCTGCACCTCGACGCGGAATCCCAGCTGTTCGACCAGGGCCCGCCAGGTGAGGCCGCTGGTCGAGTCGAGCAGGTCGGCCTCCAGCGTGTCCGGGTCGCCGATGGCGCGCACGATGTACGGCGCGCGCAGCGAGACACGGTTGACGCCGATCGAGAGCCCCGAATTGCGCAAGGACGTCACGGCCGTGATCCGCTGGTCATTGATGGCGATCGCCTCTGCGCCGGCATTCCACAACCCGTCGACCAGCACCGACAGGTCATCGGCTCGAACCACCCGGGCGTCAACCGCGTCGCGGGCGTCCTGAACGACGATGCGCAGTCCCGGCCCCCGGATCTTCGAGAAGCCCGCAGGCAGGGCGAGGTCAACCAGATCGTCGGCTGCGCGCTCGGCCTGGGCATCGAGGGTGTCGAGTTCGGACTCCATCGCCCGAGCAGCTCCCCGCAACTCGGTCAGCGCCTGTTGTTGATCGGTCAGCCGGTCTCGGCGGCTCTCGATCTGCGCCAGCAGGCTGGAACGCTCCCCCACCGAATCCCGGGCCGTTCGAGCGGACTCGACGGCTGCCGTGCCGACCAACACCCCGAAGACCGCCACCACCGCCAGGGCTGCGCGTCGACCCGAGGGAACCGCCGCTGCGTGCGAGCGGCGCTCGGCGGCGCGCTGATAGTCCTGGTCGAGAGCTTCGTCGATGATCCGGTCCAACAACGGCACTGTGACGTCTCGGCCGCGGGCTGCGCGGGGCGGTGCGTCAACCATCGGCGCCTACCCAGCGGTCGTCTCGGGCCAGCAGTCTGCGCACCTGCCAGGCGTACAGGAGCCCGACCCACCAGTACAGCCCGATGCCCCAGAACGCGAAGGCCCAGCCCCAGACGCGCGCCAGGGTTGCGACGATCCCCTCCCCGTCGCCTAGCAACAACAACGGGAAGGCGTACAGCAAGTTGAACGTGGCGGCCTTGCCCAGCACGTGCACCGGCAACGCGTGATAGCCGCGGGTGCGCAACAACGGGACCAGCATCCACAAGAAGAGGTCTCGTGCGGGGAGTACGACGGCGACCCACCAGGGCACGACGTCGCGCAGCGCGAGGCCGACCACCACCGCGAAGATGTAGAGCCGGTCCGCGACGGGGTCGAGGATCTCACCCAGGACGGAGAACTGGTCTAGTCGCCGAGCAAGGTAGCCGTCGAGGAAGTCGGTAATGCCCGCCAGCATGAGTACGCCCAAGGCCCAGCCGTCCGCTTCAGGGCCCAAGACGAGCCACAAGAAGACCGGAACCCCGGCCAAGCGGATCATGGACAGCACGTTCGGCAAGGTCCAGACGCGATCGGTGCGCGTGGGCTCGTCGGACACGAACCCACCCTAACGGGGAGGGTGAGGGTTGACGGACCGGCTCAGCTCGGCTCGGTTTGGTGAGCCGCGTCCCGGATCTCCCCCACCAACTCCTCCAACACATCCTCGAGGGTGACCAGGCCCATCAGCACACCCTCCGCGTCCACCACCCGGGCCATGTGGGCGCCCTGGCGTTGCAGCGCAGCCAGGGCGTCATGCAAGAGGACCTCGCGAGGCACATCCACGAACGGGTGGATCATCGTGGCGTCGATGCGCTGCTGTCGACGCACGTCGTCGAGCTCCAGCACATCCTTGATATGCACGTATCCACGCAGTTCCCCGGCCTCATCGAGAACCGGGAAGCGGCTGAATCCCGTTGCGGCACAGGCATCCTCGACCTGCGCGACCGTAGCGTCATGGGGCACCGTCGCCAGGCTCTGACGCGGCATCAGCACCGACTCGACCGTCTTCTCGGTGAAGCCCAGCGCCCCGGCGAGGCGGTCGTACTCGTTGGCCTCGATCAGTCCCTCCCCGCGCGATTGCTCAACCATCGCGGCGACCTCCTCACGAGTGAACGTCGAGCTGACCTCGTCGCGCAGTTCGACCCCGAACCGACGCAGGATCAGTGCAGCGAGAGCATTGATCACGACCACGACCGGGCGCAGCACCGTCACGATCGCCCAGATCGGCGGGCCGAGCACCAAGGCAGCGCGGTCCGGGCCGGCAAGGGCGAGATTCTTCGGCACCATCTCCCCGATCACCACGTGGAGGTAGACCACCACAGACAGCGCAACGACGAACGCGATGGGGTGCAGCCATCCCTCCGGCATCCCGATGAACTGGAACAGCGGCTCGATCAGGTGCGCCACGGCGGGCTCGCCCACGGCACCCAACACCAGCGAGCAGACGGTGATGCCCAACTGGTTCACCCCGATCACCAGCGACATGTTCTCCATGGCCCGCAGCGTGATCTTGGCCCAGCGTGACCCCTGGAGCGCACGCGGTTCGATCTGACTGCGCCGAGCCGAGACAAGCGCGAACTCGGCCCCCACGAAGAAGGCGTTCCCGAGCAGCAGCCCGATGGCCAAGAAGACGGCCCCGAGATCACTCATCGGACGCTCCCACGACATCGTCGACCGCAGCGAGGGTCAGTCGATCCACACGCAGGCCGTCCATCCGGGCGACCCGCAGCTCGACCAGCACAAACCGAGTCTCGTCCGCATCGTCCTCGCCAGGGCTAGGGACACTGACCCGGACTACGTCGCCGACCCGGGGGATCCTCCCGAGCAGCTTGAGGACCAACCCCGCGATCGTGTCGTAGTCCTCGTCCTCCGGCAGCGCGAACTCGGTCAGATCCTCGACCTCGTCCGGACGCAACAGCCCCGAGAGCAACCACCGACCGTCTCGCAGTCGGCGGGCACGCGAGGGATCCGGGTCGTGCTCGTCAGAGATATCGCCGACGATCTCTTCGACGACGTCCTCCAGGGTCACGATGCCCGCCTGGCCGCCGTACTCGTCCAACACGACGGCCATCTGGAAGCCGTCGCGGCGCAACAGAGCGAGCAGCGGGTCGAGCGGCAGTGAGTCTGGAACCACGATCGGACGAACCATGATGTGTTTGACGCGGGTCGTGGCGCGTTCGGAGACCGTCAACGCGACGGCGTGCTTGATGTGCACCGTCCCGACCACGACATCGTCGGTGTCGAGGACCGGGAAACGCGAGTGCCCGGTCTCGCGGGCCAGTTCGATGATGCGCACGGCGCGGTCGTTCAGCTCCACCGACTGGGTGCGCATGCGAGGGGTCATGATCTCCCCGGCCGTCCGGGTGCCGAACTCGACGGATCGTTCGACGAGCTCGGCCGTGCCGGGATCCAGGGTGCCGAGGTCGGCCGAGCGCTGGATCAGCGAAGCCAGCTCGGTCGAACTCCGCGCCGAGCGCAGTTCCTCCTGCGGCTCGATGCCGAACCTGCGCACGATCGAGTTGGCCGAGCCGTTGAGGAACCGGATCGGCCATGCCATCGCGGTGGTGAACCCCCGCTGGAAGCCCTGGGTCGCCCGCGCGGTCTCGAACGGCCGAGCGATGGCGAGGTTCTTGGGCACCAGCTCGCCGAACAGCATCGTTAGCAAGGTGCCGAGGGCCAAGCCGATCGCTAGGGCCACCCCATCGACCCAGCCGACCGGCACGCCGGCCGACACGAGCGGTCCGTCGATGAGGGTCGAGATCGCCGGCTCCGCCAAGAACCCGATGGCCAGGTTCGTGACCGTGATGCCGACCTGGGCGCCCGACAGTTGGGTGGAGAGAGTGCGCAGAGCCTGCTGCACCCCGACCA
>JAKFXV010000039.1 GCA_021731205.1 Nocardioides sp.
GGCCCGGGCGACTCGGCCGGGGAGCCGGCCGCCCAGTCCCGGAGTCGCGTCCGCAGGCAGTGCCGCGACGCGGTACCCGATCTCGGCCAGCTCCTCGTGGAGTACGCCGGCGTACGCCGCGTCGAGGTCGGGTTGCCCCGGTTGACCGGAACCAGCCGACAGCTGTCCGGCGCGAGCGAGCCGAGCCCGGTTCCGCAACCACAGCGCCCATCCGATCGCGAGGACCACCACGAGCGCTGCAAGTCCGCCCCAGATCGCGAGGGCGGCGTACGACGGGCCACGTTGCTCGACGGTCGCCGTGAAGGTCTCGATCGCGGCCGGGTAGTCCGCTGCGCAGCATTCGGCGGCGGCATCCACCCCGGCCGCGACGGCCTCATCGAGCTCGGCCGCGTCGCGATCGCCGGAACCACCCCACGAGCCGGCCGCCAGCCGACCCTCGCCGCGCTCGTCGACGAGGACGGCGTACACCCCGGGTTGGTCGACGCGGGCCTGCAGGAGACTCGCCAATCTCGCGGCGGAGATCTGTCCCTCTCGGGTCATCGCCGCGGGGAGTACGGCGACCCGGATCGGCACGGAGGAGCGCCCGAGGCGGAGCTTGAGCGCGGTATACGCGTCGCCATCCAGACGGGAGTAGGGGACCTCAGGGTCGACGAAGAGCCCCGGCTCGGCGAGGCGCTCGGCCGCGGCACCCAGTTGTGCCTCTCCGGCCGCGCTCAGCGGTGGCGCCGCGGCCCGGTCGACCTCCGGCAGCTGCACCAGCCCCGCCGCACCGATCAGCACGGCCGCCGCGATCAGCACCGCCGGGATCACGGCACCCGGCCGGAGCAACACCGAGGAGGTCTTCATCGTCGCTCGTACATCACGTGGGTGTCTCGTGCTGCGTGACTGAACCCGAGTGAGGCGTACAGCGCCAGGGCCGGAACGTTGTCGGCCTCGACGTAGAGCACGATCTCGGCAGCCCCACGCGACGCGAGGTGATGCAGACCGGCCTGGAGCAGCAACCGGCCCAGGCCACGGCCGTGGGCGGCCGGGTCGACGCCGATCACGTAGACCTCACCGAGCGGCCCGCCCGTCGCGGAGCGGGCGGCCGGATCGAGTTTGGTCCAGTGGAACCCCAGCACCCGGTCGTGATCGTCGGTGGCGACAAGCAGCCCGGCAGGGTCGAACCAGGGCTCGGCCATCCGCTGCGCCAGATTGTCGGCGTCCATGGCGCCCTGTTCCGGGTGCTGGGCGAACGCCGCGGCGTTGACCCGCAGCACGCCCTCGGCGTCCGCGGGCACGAAACCCCGGACCAGTACGCCGGGCACGGGTGTCGGCGCCGGGTGGGTGCCGCCCAGCAGCCGCAGCAGCCGCAGCTCGCGGACCCGATCGAAGGCCCATCGGGCGGCGAGCTGCCGGGCGGCAGGGTGGTCGCCATGGGCCCAAGCCGTGCAGGCGGCCTGCGGCCCAGTCGTGAGGTACGACGCCAGCAGGTCGCCCCCGAGCCCGCGGCACCGTGCCGCCGGACGCACCGCGAGGGTGATCTCGGTGCCACCACCGGCCGGATCGGCCATGGCCAGCAAGAACCCGTCGGTGCCGCGGAACTCCAACCGGTCGCCGTCGGTCAGGCCGGTGTGCCGCAGCCGCAGGCTGGTCGCCTCGTTGAGCGGGTCGGCGCCGTCAGCAGCTCGGCACTCGCCGCGGATCACGTCGACGAGCTCGCGGGATTGTTCCCAGGAGAGGGCACTCACCCCACGAGGGTAGGTCGGGTCCCTCAGCGATCGCTGGACGCGCGCTCGTCGCGGGCTGCGGAAACCTCACGCGCCCGCTCGCTGTCCTTGGCGTCCCGGGCGTCTTTGGTGGGGAGTACGAAGCGGTAGCCGACGTTGCGCACGGTGCCGATCAGGGTCTCGTGTTCGGGGCCGAGTTTGGCGCGCAGCCGGCGTACGTGCACGTCGACGGTGCGGGTGCCACCGAAGTAGTCGTAGCCCCAGACCTCCTGCAGCAGCTGCTGGCGGCTGAACACCCGGCCGGGGTGTTGGGCGAGGTACTTCAGGAGCTCGAACTCCTTGAACGTCAGGTCGAGGGTGCGACCGCCGATCTTGGCCGTGTACGTCGCGTCGTCGACCATGACCTCACCGGAGCGGATCAGGTGGGCCTCGGGATCGTCGGCCTCGCGCTGGGCGTTGACCCGTCCGATCGCGAGCTTGATCCGGGCCTCGAGCTCGGCTGGCCCACACGTGTGCAGCACGACGTCGTCCATGCCCCAGTCGTGGGTCACGACGGCCAGCCCGCCCTCGGTGACGATCAGCAGGACCGGGGCGTCGGTGCCGGTGGTGCGGATCAGGCGGCACAGGTCGCGCGCATGCGCGAGCTCTTGGCGGCCGTCGACCAGCAGTAGGTCGGAGTCGGGGGCGTCGAGGAGCGCCGCGCCTTCGGGCGGGAGGATCTTGACCGTGTGACCCAGCAGGGCGAGTCCGGGCAGCACCTCCGCCGAGGACTGCAGGCCCCTGGTCAGCAGGAGTAGAGCGCTCAAGGCTCCTCCTCGGGCTCGTCCGGTGGCCCATGGCGTGAGCCGGGCCGTGGTCGCGATAGGGAAGGATATCGCGACGTGAGCGCCGAACGAGAAACCCGGACGCGGGATGAAACCCCGACTGGCAACCGTTCAGGTGTCATCACTGTGAACTATTGGGCCTCCGCGCGAGCCGAGGCAGGCGTGGCCGCGGACGTCGTACCCACTGCGGAGCCGCTGACCTTGGCCGAAGTACGCCGTCGAGCTGAGGCGCTGCACCCCGACACCCGGCTGGCCGCGGTGCTGTCGGTCTGTGCGGTGTTGGTCGGCCAGGATCCGGTGTCCTCGGCCGACCCGGACGACGTGCTGGTGGCGCCGGGAGAGACCGTCGAGTTCCTGCCGCCGTTCGCCGGGGGAGCCCGGTGAGCAGCGGCCAGACGGTGCTGGTCGTGGCGTTGCTGCTGGCGGCGGCCTTCGGGATCTATCGGGGGTTCGTGGACGGCCGATTCGGCGGGACGCACCGCGTTCGTGGGGTGACCTCGGACCAGCCAGAGCCCGGCTACGACGCCCGGATCCCGGTGTTGGCCGACACCGAGCATGCCGAGGACATCGGCTCCTTCGCCACGCTGCTTCAGTTCTCGAGCACCTTCTGCGCGCCGTGTCGCGTCGCTCGGCGGGTGCTGGCCGAGGTGGCAGCGAGCACCCCTGGCGTCGTACATCTCGAGATCGATGCCGAGCACCACCTGGAGCTGGTTCGGAGGCTGGGAGTCCAACGGACTCCGACGACGCTGGTGCTCGACGCGGAGGGGCATGAGGTGACCCGAGCCGCAGGGGCTCCGACCGCGGTTCAGGTGCGCGCCGCCTTGGCGATGCTCGACTGAGCCGAGCGTCCGAATTGTGAACACAACGTCCATATCGCGAGACGTCGCTAACGCTGGGTCGTCCGCACCACCTACTCTCGAAGACATGTTCACGACCTTGCTGACCAAGCGCCGCGCAGTGGATCACTGCCTCGTGCGCTCGTCGCTCTGTCGCCCTTCCTGATCGCGTCGCCCCGTGCTGCCCGTTTGGCCGCAGCGCACCCCGTCAGGAAGTTGAAGAGATGAACCAGATCGATCCCCGTGGACCCAAGTTCACTGCCGCCGTCACCACCGTCGTGCTGGCCACCGTGCTGTTCCTCGCCCCGTCGGCGTACGCCGTCGGGCTGCTCGCGCTGCAGACGCTGCTGTTCGCCTGGGGCGCGCTGCGCGGCGTACAACACACGCCGCTGGCGTGGGTCTTCCGCACCGTTGTGCGACCGCGCCTGGCTCCCCCCGCTGATTGGGAGGACGCCGCACCCCCGCGCTTCGCCCAGGGCGTCGGCTTCGCGTTCGGCGCTGCGGCGCTGGTCGCCTTCGTCGCCGGTGTGCCGCTGCTGGGCTCGGTCCTGGTCGGCTTCGCGCTCGCCGCTGCCGTCCTCAACGCCGTGTTCGGGTTCTGTCTGGGGTGCGAGGTGTACCTCCTGATCCGGCGCTTCACCAAGCCGGCCGACGCGGCACAGGTGCACGCCCCCACCAGCTAACCGGCGCAACCGCGCCACGCACGGCACGTTCACATCCGGCAGCACCCAGCTATAGGAGCACTCTCATGAGCCGCGACACCGCGCTTGTTTCCACCCAATGGGTCGAGGACAACCTCGACAACCCCGCCATCGTTGTGATCGAGGTCGACGAGGACACCACGTCGTACGACCGCGGGCACATCCGCAACGCCATCAAGCTCGACTGGACTACCGACCTCCAAGACCAGGTCCGCCGGGACTTCGTCAACAAGGAGCAGTTCGAGGCGCTGATGTCCGCGCGCGGAGTCGGCAACGACCACACGGTCGTGTTGTACGGCGGCAACAACAACTGGTTCGCGGCCTATGCCTACTGGTACTTCAAGCTCTACGGTCACCAGGACGTCAAGCTCGTTGACGGCGGTCGCAAGAAGTGGGAGCTCGACAGCCGCGAGCTGACCGCTGACGTGCCGACCCGCGCCACGACGTCGTACGTCGCGCAGGATCAGGACCTCTCACTGCGTGCCTTCCGTGACGAGGTCGTCTCGGTGCTCGGCAAACAGAACCTCGTCGACGTGCGCAGCCCTGATGAGTACGCCGGCCGGCTGATGGCGCCGGCCCACCTGCCGCAGGAGCAGGCCCAGCGCGCCGGCCACATCCCGACCGCCTCCAACGTGCCGTGGAGCAAGGCGGCCAACGATGACGGGACCTTCCGGTCCGATGCCGAGTTGCTCGAGCTCTACACCGAGGCCGGCGTCGACTGGGACAAGGACACGATCGCCTACTGCCGGATCGGCGAGCGCTCCTCACACACGTGGTTCGTGCTCAAGGAGCTGCTCGAGCAGCCGAACGTGAAGAACTACGACGGGTCGTGGACGGAGTACGGCTCGCTGGTGGGTGTGCCCGTGGCGCTCGGCGACGAACCGGGTGAGCTCTGATGTGCGGCGCCGTTGAAGGCGGGGTCTCCCTCGCCGGGGTGAACCTGGCGAAGGAGGCGGTCATCCAGGGTCGGGTGCTGCGCGGCGGCGAGCCGGTCGGCACGGCCTACGTCCGGCTGCTGGATCGCACCGGCGAGTTCACCGCCGAGGTGCCGACCTCGCCCGAGGGGGAGTTCCGCTTCTTCGCTGCCGATGGCGCCTGGACGCTGCGGACCTTGGCGCCCCAGGCCGACGTCGTGGACACGCCGGTGACGGCTGCGGTCGGCACGATCGCCGAGGTCACGATCTCGATCTGAGCACCCCTGGCTCGGCTTGACTTCGCGCCGGTCGGCGCCGCGTCACACCTGACATGATGATCGGCATGTCTTCGATCCCTGCCGATCGCTTGCTGATCACGGTGGCCCCGACCGGCGCGGAGAGCACCAAGGCTGCCGTCCCTCAACTCCCCACCACGCTCGCGGAGCTGGTCGAGACCGCCGTGGCGTGCGAGGCCGCAGGTGCGGCGATGATCCATGTGCATATCCGCGACGACGATCACCTGCCGACGCTGGAGCTTTCGCGGCTGGTCGACACGGTGGCGGCGCTCAAGGAGTCCACGTCGTTGGTCGTGCAGCTGTCAACCGGCGGCTCGGTCCACGATCCGCTCCCCGACCGGCTGCGGGTGCTGGACGCGGCTCCGGACTCGTGCTCGCTGACGATGGGCACGACCAACTTCGGCGACGACGTGTTCCTCAACCCCTGGCCGTTCGTCTGCGAGCTCTATCAGCTGTCGCAGGAGCGCGAGGTCGTGCCTGAGTTCGAGCTCTTCGACCTCGGCCAGGTGCACGCCTTGACGCGACTCTTGGACGCCTACGGTCCGCCGTACGGCGGGAAGGTGCACTGCGATCTGGTGATGGGCGTCCCCGGCGGGATGAACGGAACGACCGATGCGTTGGTCGCCGCGGTCGCCGCATTGCCGCCGTCGGTCACGAGCTGGTCGGCAACGGGGATCGGCCGGTCGACGCTGGCGGTGATGTTCGCGGCGCTCAGCAAGGGCGGCCATCTGCGGGTCGGGATGGAGGACGTGCTGACGCTGGCGCGCGGCGTGCCCGTCGAGAACAATGCGCAGCTCGTCGAGCGGGCGGTCGCGGCGGGCCGGGTGGCGCAGCGGACGCCGATGTCGCCTGCACAGGCGCGAGAGCTGCTCGGCGTGAAGGCCCGTTGATGCGTGCGCTGGCGATCAAGGTCACCTGTGGGGTCGAGGAGCCGGAGCGACTCAACCAGGGGTTCACCGTCGCCGCTGTGGCCGTGGCGGCCGGCGCAGAGGTGAGCCTGTGGCTGACTGGAGAGGCGGTCTGGCTCGCCGTACCAGGTCGCGCGGAGGCGTTCGAGCTCCCGCTCTCGCCACCGTTGGCAGACCTTCTGGCCGGCGTACTCGCTGGGGGGCGGGTGATCGTCTGCACCCAATGTGCAGCCCGTCGGGAACTCACCGAGGCCGACCTGTTAGCGGGCGTCACGATCAGTGGCGCCGCCGTCTTCGCCGAGGAGATCCTCACTGTCGGCGTCCAGGCGCTTGTCTATTGACGCCTCGACGCGAAGTTTGTGACGCCTCGGCGAGAGTTTGTGACGCCTCGGCGCCGCTTAGACTCGGGCCGTGACGTCCGAGATCGCCGATCAGTCCTACCCCGACAACCTGCATCCCGACTGCGCACCGATCGCGTGGTTGCTCGGGACGTGGCGCGGCAACGGGCACGGTGACTACCCCACGATCGAGGCGTTCCAGTTCGCCCAAGAGATGGTCTTCGCCCACGACGGCCGGCCGTTCTTCCACTACTTCTCCCGCACCTGGCTGATCGATGCCGATGGCAACAAGGTGCGCGAGTCCGCCCTGGAGACCGGTTTCCTGCGGGCTCGTCCGGGCGGTGACCTGGAGCTGATCCTGGCGCACCCGACCGGCTTCGCCGAGGTGTGGTACGGCGCCGCCGAGGCGGCGAAGTTCGAACTCGTCACCGATGCGGTGGTGCGCACCTCCAGCGCCAAGGAGTACACCGGCGGCAAGCGCCTCTACGGGTACGTCGACGGGGACCTGCTCTACGCCTACG
>JAKFXV010000040.1 GCA_021731205.1 Nocardioides sp.
CGAGGCCGTGCAAGCCCTCGTCGCCTCTCCGACATACCTCGCCGGGATGTGGAACCGCCACGGCGTCGCGATGGTGGAGCCGGCCCGACTGGCGTGGGGGCTACGCCGAGCCTGTCTCGAGCGGGGCATCCGGATCTTCGAGCGTGCGCTGGTAACGGCGCTGAACCCCGATGGGCTGACGATGCGGGTCAACACCGCTCGTGGGACGGTCTTGGCCCGCCAGGTTGCCCTCGCCACCAGCGCGTTCCCGCCCTTGGTGGGTCGCCTGAAGATGTTGACGGTGCCGGTCTACGACTATGTCATCGCCTCCGAGCCGTTGGACCCCGGCCGCCGGGCTGCGATCGGTTGGGCGGGGCGACAGGGGATCGGGGATGCGGGGAACCTCTTTCACTACTACCGATTGACTCGTGACGACCGGATCGTGTTCGGCGGCTACGACGCGGTCTACCACTTCGCCAATCGGATCGACCCCGCCCTCGAGCTCGAGTCGAGCACCCACACGACCCTGGCCGAGCACTTCTTCGAGACGTTCCCTCAGTTGTCCGGAGTCCGGTTCACCCATCGGTGGGCCGGGGTGATCGACACGTGCACTCGGTTCACGGCGTTCTGGGGCACCGCGCATTCCGGGCGCGTCGCCTACGCCCTGGGCTACACCGGACTGGGGGTCGGCGCCTCACGGTTCGGCGCCGAGGTCATGCTCGACTTGTTGTCCGGTCGCGAGACCGAGCGGACCGCGTTGCGGATGGTCCGCGAGAAGCCGCTGCCCTTCCCGCCTGAGCCGGCGCGGTACGCCGGCATCACGCTGACCCGATGGTCGCTGGATCGCGCTGACCGTCGCGGCTCCCGCAACCTCTGGCTGCGTACGCTCGACAAGTTGGGCCTCGGCTTCGACTCCTGACCCCCAGTGGTCCCCGGGTCCGTGCACCGGGTCTGATTGGATGCGCATCATGGGTGACCAGATCTATCTCATCGTCGGCGTGGTCGTCGTCGTCCTCGTGGTGGCCGGACTCGTTCTGCGCGGACGCCGTACTCAGCTGCCTGCGGCACGCGAGCCGGATCAACTGTCCCCATCAGGTCCCGCGACCGCGACCGAACCCGCCGCTGCCGAGGTGCCGGACGAAGCCGCCCCGAGCACCTGGGAGCGCCCGGAAGGGACCGCCTCCCGAATGGCCCGGCTGCGGGCCCGGTTGGCGGGTTCGCAAGGCGGCCTGGGTCGGGGGCTGCTGTTGCTGCTGTCGCGCGATCGCCTGGACGAGGACACCTGGGAGAACATCGAAGACACCCTGCTGGCGGCAGACATCGGCGTCGCACCGACGCAGCAGGTGGTGCAGAACCTGCGCACCCGACTGCGGGTCGAAGGAGCCGAGCGGCCCGACGCGCGCGCCGTACTTCGTGAGGAGCTCATCGCACTGGTCGACCCGGCGATGGACCGACGACTGCAGATCACGGGGGCCGACGGGGTTCCCGGAGTCGTGCTGGTCGTCGGGGTCAACGGCTCCGGCAAGACCACCACTGTCGGGAAGATCGCGCGGATCTTGGTCGCGGAGAACCGATCGGTCGTGCTGGGCGCCGCTGACACCTTCCGTGCAGCCGCGGTCGACCAACTGGCGACCTGGGGCGAGCGAGTTGGAGTAGACGTCGTGCGCGGAGCCGAGGGCGGCGACCCGGCCAGCGTCGCTTTTGAGGCCGTACGAGCCGGCATCGCTGCGGACGTCGACACCGTCGTCATCGACACCGCTGGGCGGTTGCAGAACAAGGCGGGTCTGATGGACGAGCTGGGGAAGGTGAAGCGGGTGATCGAGAAGCAGTTGCCGGTCACCGAGGTGCTGTTGGTCCTGGACGCCACGACCGGCCAGAACGGACTGGTGCAGGCCCGAGTCTTCGGTGAGGTGGTCGATGTCACGGGCATCGTGTTGACCAAGCTCGACGGATCCGCGAAAGGCGGCATCGTGGTCGCGGTCCAGCGAGAGCTCGGCGTGCCGGTGAAACTCGTCGGGTTGGGGGAGGGGGCCGACGACCTGGCGCCCTTCGAGGCCTCGGCGTTCGTGGATGCCCTGCTCGGGTGATCACCCTCGCTGCTGCGCTGGCGACCGGCCCGGTGTTGCTCGACGGGGGACTGGCCACGCAGTTGGAGGCCCGCGGTTACCAGCTGGGCAGCGCGCTGTGGTCGGCCGAGCTGCTGGCAACTGCACCCGATGAGATCGTGGCCGCGCATCAAGACTTCTTCGCTGCTGGGGCGCAGGTCGCGATCACGGCCTCATATCAGGTGTCGTTCGCGGCGCTCGCGGCCCGCGGGGTCGGTGCCACCGAAACGCGTGGCCTGCTCGCTCGTAGCGTCGACCTCGCCAGGCGAGCGGCTCGACGTGACACCGACGGGGTCGCCCGCTGGGTCGCGGCATCGGTGGGCCCCTACGGTGCGAGTCTGGGGGACGGGTCGGAGTACGTCGGCAACTACGGACTGTCGGTCAGTGAGCTACGCGCATGGCATCGACCGCGCCTCGAAGCGCTGATCGAGGCCGAGCCCGACGTGCTTGCCCTGGAGACGATCCCCTGCCTGAGCGAGGTCGAGGCGCTCCTCGCCGAAGTTGCCGGCACCGGCGTGCCGGCGTGGGTCTCGCTCACGGCGTTGCGCGACAGGACCCGGCAGGGGGAGCCGCTTGCCGCAGCGTTCGCGATGGCTCGCGATGTCCCGGAGGTGGTTGCGGTCGGGGTGAACTGCTGCCACCCGGCCGGACTGGACGCCATCCTCGGCGAGGCGGTGGCCGTATCGGGCAAGCCAGCCATCGGCTACCCGAACTCGGGGGAGGGCTGGGACGGAGCTGCTCGCCAGTGGACCGGTCCTACGGATTCCGGTTTCGAACCGGCTGCGGCGCGTGGGTGGGTGCGGGCCGGCGCGGCGCTCGTGGGCGGCTGCTGCCGCGTGACGCCACGGGACATCGCCGATCTTCGCGATGTCCTGGGTCCGTCTCGGCTCACGTGATGGTGAGCCCACCGTCGACCACGATCGTCTGCCCGGTGATGTAACTCGCGGCAGGAGAGGCCAAGAACACCACGGCGGCCGCCAGTTCTGCAGGATCGCCCCGGCGCCCGATCGGGATGCGTTCGGTGAGCGAGTCGAGATATCCCTCCGGGAGTGCGGCGGTCATCTCGGTGTCGAAGTAGCCGGGCGCGATGGCGTTCACCCGGATCCCCTTCCGTCCGCTCCACTGTTGGGCGAGGTCGCGGGTCAACCCGATCAGCCCAGCCTTGCTCGCGGAGTAGGCCGCCTGCGGGAGCCCGGCCGTTGTGAGACCCAGCACCGACGAGATGTTGACGATCGACGAGCCGGGGCCCATCACCCGGCCACCCGCCTGTGCCATCCAGTAGCAGCCGAGCAGATTGACCTCCAGCACTGCCCGGAACTGCTCCGGGGTCTCCCGAGTGGCAGGGACGGCCGTCCCGACACCCGCGTTGTTGATCAAGACGTCCACTCGTCCGAACTCCGCCACTGCGGATTCCACCACCGCGGTGCACTGCCCGGGATCGGAGACGTCGGCGGTCACCGACAAGACGCCGTGACCGAACCGGCGTACGTCGGCTTCGGTGTGAGCAAGGCGTGCGGCGCGGCGGGCGGCGATCACGACATCGGCACCCGCCTGCGCGAGGGCGCTCGCGATGGCGACACCCAAGCCACTCGAGGCGCCCGTCACGATGGCTACGCGCCCGTCGAGGCGGAACGCGTCGATCGGGATCATGGCCCCACTGTAGGCACCCTTCGGGCCTCGCGCTCTCGGCTCGATCGCAGACCCGGAGGCTTCCCCGATCGCACCCTGGGCGCACCCGGAGATCGCGTCGCAAGCGGCTGTGGCCTGGCTATGGTGGTGTCGGAACGTCAGGAGGCAGTCATGACCCAAGATCCCTACCAGGTCACTCCCGAGCAGCTCTCACCTCAGCAGGAGCGCCAGTGGGGGATGATCGCTCACATCGTGCCGTTGGGCGCGATGGTCCTCAGCGCAGGCACGCTCGGCTTCGTCGGGTCGATCATCATCTTTGTGCTGTACAAGGACAAGGGGCCCTTCGTCCGTGCCCACGCAGCCAACTCCGTCAATGTGCAGATCATGACGGCGATCGTGTTGTTGTTGTCGATTCCGTTGATGTTCGTGTTGATCGGCTTCCTGACGTTCGCGATAGCACTCGTGGTGGCGTTCGTGCTGCACGTGATCGGCGCCATGAAGGCCAACGGTGGCGAGTGGTGGAACCCACCACTGACGCCGCGCTTCGTCCGCTGAGGTGGCCGATCGCGCTAGGATGGCCGCATGAGCACCGGCGCAAGGAACCTCCTTAGTCAGCCGCACTGACCACCGTCGTGCGGCTACCCCTCTACGTGAGGGGTTTTTTCATGCCCGAAGGAAGTCATGCCCGGGGAAGGCATATCCACAGTGGATGAGAGCGAAGAATGACGACAGGACCAGCCGGGGACGCGGCGCCGTACGACATTGGTGCGGTCGAACGCAAGTGGCAGGCGGTCTGGGCCGCCCTCGATCCCTTCCGTGCCGACGACGCGTCACCGCGGGAGAAGTACTACGCGCTCACGATGTTCCCTTACCCCTCCGGCGACCTGCACATGGGTCATGCGGAGGTCACGGCTCTGCACGACGTGATCGCTCGATACCACTGGCAGCGTGGGTATGAAGTCCTGAACCCGATCGGGTGGGACTCGTTCGGGCTGCCTGCGGAGAATGCGGCGTTCAAGAACGACGAACACCCGTCGACCTACACCTACACCAACATCGAGACCCAGGCGGAGTCGTTCCGCAAGTACGCCTGCGCCTTCGACTGGTCCAGGAGGTTCCACACCTCCGATCCGGAGTACTACCGATGGACGCAGTGGTTGTTCTTGAAGTTCCGGGAGCGGGGCCTGGCCTATCGCAAGAACTCGCCGGTGAACTGGTGTCCGAACGACCAGACCGTGCTTGCCAACGAGCAGGTGGTGGACGGCGCCTGCGAGCGGTGCGGAGCCGAGGTCACGAAACGAGAACTGACCCAGTGGTACTTCAAGGTCACGGACTACGCCCAACGACTCCTCGACGACATGAAGGCCCTGGAGGGTCACTGGCCGGCGCGAGTGCTCACGTTGCAGCGCAACTGGATCGGTCGCTCGACCGGAGCCCACGTCGACTTCACCGTGACCCTGGCCGACGGCTCAACCCGCACGGTGGGTGTCTACACGACGCGCCCGGACACGTTGTTCGGGGCCACCTTCATGGTCGTTGCGGCCGACGCTCCCCTTGCTGGTGAGCTGTGCGCACCGTCGCAGCGCGCGGCGTACGACCGGTATCTCCAACAGGTCCGGACGGCCAGCGACATCGATCGGTTGGCCACGGATCGCGCCAAGACCGGCGTCGACCTCGGCGTGACGGCCGTGAACCCGGTCAACGGCGAGACCATCCCAGTCTGGGCCGCCGACTATGTGTTGGCCGACTATGGCACCGGGGCGATCATGGCCGTTCCGGCCCACGACCAACGCGACCTCGACTTCGCGCGCAAGTTCGGCTTGCCGGTGCGTCGGGTCGTCGATACCGGTGAGCCCAACCCCGAGGAGACCTACGTGGCCACCTCGGGTGACGGGGTGTATGTGAACTCCGGCTATCTCGACGGGCTCAGTGACAAGCAAGCCGGGGTCGCGCGCACGGTCGCGGCACTTGAGCGGGACGGCGCCGGGGCCGGGGCAGTCAACTTCCGCCTGCGTGATTGGCTGTTGAGCAGGCAGCGATTCTGGGGCTGCCCGATCCCGGTGATTCATTGCCCCGATTGCGGCGAGGTGGACGTCGCGGAGGACCAGCTGCCCGTCGTACTCCCGGAGCTGAAGGGCGCGGATCTGAAGCCCAAGGGCGTCTCCCCGTTGGCCGCGGCCGAAGACTGGGTGAACGTGGCGTGCCCCGTGTGCGGGGGGCCCGCGAAGAGAGACAGCGACACCATGGACACCTTCGTGGACTCGTCGTGGTACTTCCTGCGCTACTGCTCACCCCACGATGACACTCAGGCGTTCGACGTCGATGCCGTGCGGGCGTGGATGCCCGTGGCTCAGTACGTCGGCGGCGTCGAGCATGCCGTGCTGCACCTGCTCTACTCACGGTTCTTCACCAAAGTTCTCCACGACATGGGGTTGGTCGACTTCGTGGAGCCGTTCACCGCCCTGCTGAACCAAGGTGTCGTGATCAACAAGGGCAAGAAGATGAGCAAGTCGCTGGGAAATGGTGTGAATCTCGGCGATCAGCTGCGCGAGTTCGGTGTCGACGCGGTCCGGCTGACCCTGGTCTTCGCGGGTCCACCGGAGGACAACATCGACTGGGCCGACATGTCACCGGCTGGTTCGCTGCGGTTCCTGCAACGCGCGTGGCGGCTCAGCGGTGCTGTCACTTCCCGTCCCGGTGTCGTGGTCGCAGCCGGAGACCGTGCGCTGCGTCAAGTCACCCATCGCACGATCGCTGATGCCGCGCACCTGATCGAGCAGCATCGGTTCAACGTGATGGTCGCCCGCACGATGGAGCTGGTGAACGCCACTCGCAAGGCCATCGATGGCGGGTGTGGTGGCGGCGATCCGGCCGTCCGCGAGGCAGTCGAGACGGTGGCGATCCTGCTCTCCCTCGTGGCGCCGTACACCGCGGAAGAGATGTGGGAACGGCTCGGCCACGAGCCGACCGTCGCACGGGTGGGCTGGCCTGAGGTGGATCCGGCCCTGCTCGTCGAAGCCTCGGTGACGGCCGTCGTGCAGATCCAAGGAAAGGTTCGGGCCAGGCTGGAGGTCCCACCCGAGATCGACGCCGCAGATCTGGAGCACGCTGCCTTGGCGGACGAGTCCGTTCAGCGGGCTCTGGCCGGGCTGACCATACGCAAGGTGATCGTCCGCGCCCCCAAGCTGGTCAACATCGTCACCGACTGACCGGGCTCAGGTCGTGGGGTCCTGGTCGCGGACTTCGGCGACACCCGCCAGCGCCGAGCGCAACTGTGCCAACCAGTCCTCTGCGTGCTCCTCGACCAGACGTACGCACCACTGCAAC
>JAKFXV010000041.1 GCA_021731205.1 Nocardioides sp.
AGAACCACCTCCTGGAAGCCAACCTGCGGCTGGTCGTGAGCCTCGCGAAGCGCTACACCGGGCGCGGCATGCTGTTCTTGGACCTGATCCAAGAAGGCAACCTCGGCCTGATCCGCGCGGTGGAGAAGTTCGACTACACCAAGGGCTACAAGTTCTCGACGTACGCCACCTGGTGGATCCGCCAGGCCATCACCCGAGCGATGGCCGATCAGGCTCGCACCATCAGGATCCCGGTGCACATGGTCGAAGTGATCAACAAGCTGGCCAGGGTGCAGCGCCAGATGCTGCAGGATCTGGGTCGCGAACCCACTCCGGAGGAGCTCGCCAAAGAGCTCGACATGACCCCCGAGAAGGTCATCGAGGTGCAGAAGTACGGCCGCGAGCCCATCTCGCTGCACACCCCGCTGGGCGAGGACGGCGACTCCGAGTTCGGTGACCTGATCGAGGACTCCGAGGCGATCGTGCCGGCGGACGCCGTGTCGTTCACCCTGCTGCAGGAGCAGCTGCACGCCGTCTTGGACACCTTGTCCGAGCGCGAGGCGGGCGTGGTGAGCATGCGGTTCGGTCTGACCGACGGTCAGCCCAAGACCCTCGACGAGATCGGCAAGGTGTACGGCGTCACGCGCGAGCGGATCCGACAGATCGAGTCCAAGACGATGTCGAAGCTGCGGCATCCGTCGCGATCGCAGGTCCTGCGCGACTACCTGGACTGAAGCAACCGCCTCCGCCGCCGTCTGCTCGCCGTGCCGAGGTGGGTCGGTCCGCGCCGAGCGGTTCTCAGGTGATCGCGACGCCGCCGGCCCAGACGCAGGCGGCGAGGAACGCCGCGGCGAACTCGATGGCGATGCTCAGCCCGACCGCCTGGAGCGCATAGACGGTCGACGGCCAGGCTTGCGAGCGCCCGAGCCGGTTGACCTCGGCCACGTAGACGCCGACCACGAATCCGATCACGATCCCCACGACCGGCACCACGAAGAAGCCGACCACCGCGCACAGTGCGCCCACGAGCAGGGTCGAGTTGGGTACGCCGGAGTCCTTGAGGCGTTTGCCGGGGACGGCGAACTTCACCACGAGGCCGCCGACGACGAGCACCGCGCAGATCGCGGCGACGGCGTACGACGTCGGAGTCGCGATGTCGAAGGACCACACCGCGATCGCGCCCATCACCAGGAGCGACCCGGGCAGCACGGGAAACAGGATCCCGACGAGGCCGAATGCGATGGCCACCCCGACGCCGATCTCGAGCACGCTCACGCACCCAGCCTTTCACGACGCCAAGGCGGCACAAATGCGTTCGGCCCCGGGGGCTTGACCCGGGGCCGAACAGAAGTGTGGTGGTCGTCAGCTCTGTAGCCGGTGCGTCTCGTCCTTGACCTCGAGAGCGACCTCACGCAGCTTCTCCTCGTGAGCACGAGCGTGGTGGGCGCAGAAGAGAAGCTCGCCGCCACCGGGTAGCACAGCGCGCATAAACGCCTGGGCACCGCATCGATCGCAGCGGTCGGCAACGCTCAGGGCGGCTGCTTCTGGGGCAACGGCGGTGTTCACATGAGCCTCATTTCTGTCTCGGTGACCTTCACAACGTAGCGGGCGGCGCCAAGATTCCCGACCACAATGACATGTTTGGGACATGTTTCGCGGCAGGTTTTGCCATGTCGTGGGAGTTGTGGGGCAGCGCCGCGGGTAGATTCGAGGGACGGACCCCCAAGGCGAAGGACGTGCGTGGTAGCTCCAGCGGACAATACCTACAACGCTGCGCACCTGCTCGTCCTGGAAGGCCTGGAGGCGGTACGCAAGCGGCCCGGGATGTACATCGGCTCCACCGACACCCGCGGATTGATGCATTGCCTGTGGGAGATCATCGACAACGGCGTCGACGAGGCCCTCGCGGGAGCGGCGCGTCGCATCGAGGTGACCCTGCATCCGGACGACTCCGTCGAGGTCTACGACGACGGCCGGGGGATCCCGGTCGACAAGGAACCCAAGACCGGGCTGCCGGGGGTCGAGGTGATCTTCACGAAGCTCCACGCCGGCGGAAAGTTCGGCGGCGGCTCGTACGTCGCAACGGGCGGCCTGCACGGCGTGGGTGCGTCGGTTGTCAACGCACTCTCGGCGCGGCTCGATGTCGAGGTCGACCGCGCGCCCAACCAACAAGGAATGTCCTTCCAACGTGGGCTGCCGGGCGTGTTCGCCGGGCCCGGGCCTCGGGCAGGGTTTGAAGCCCGGTCGGGTCTCACCCGCAAAGGGGCTCGCGTCGCCAAGGGCAAGACCGGCACCCGGGTCCGGTTCTGGCCGGACCGGCAGATCTTCACCGCCGATGCGGGCTTCAAGTTCGACGAGCTCGTGACTCGGGCCCGGCAGACGTCGTTCATCGTTCCCGGACTCGAACTCAACCTCCGGGATCTGCGCGGAGAGCAGCCGATCGAGGAGACGTTCAGGCACGACGGTGGCATCGCCGAGTTCACGGAGTTCCTCGCCACCGATGCGCCGGTCACCGACGTGCTGCGACTGCAAGGCGTCGACACGTTCACCGAGACCGTGCCGCTGCTCGATGACTTGGGGCACCTGACGCCGCAGGAGGTCGAGCGAGAGCTCCACGTCGATGTCGCCGTTCGTTGGGGCCAGGGCTACGACACCGAGCTGCGCTCGTTCGTCAACGTCATTGCCACGCCGAAAGGCGGCACGCACGTGAGCGGCTTCGAACAAGCACTCACCGCAACCTTCAACGACTGCTTGCGGGGCGCGAAGGTGTTGAAGGTCAACGACGACAACGTCATCAAGGACGACGTACTCGAGGGGCTCACGGCGGTCGTCACGGTTCGCCTCGCCGAGCCACAGTTCGAGGGCCAGACCAAGGAGATTCTCGGCACGCCCGCTGCGCGCGGAGTGGTGAAAAAGGTGGTTGCGACCGAGCTTCGGAAGTTCCTCACTGCCACGAAGGGGGCCAACAGAGCCCAAGCGCGTCTGGTGATGGAGAAGGTCGTGGCCGCCTCGAAGACCCGGATCGCGGCCCGGCAGCACAAGGAGACCCAACGCCGCAAGAACGCCCTGGAGTCCTCGGCGCTCCCCGCCAAACTGGCCGATTGCCGCAGCGACGACACCGAGCGCAGCGAGTTGTTCATCGTCGAGGGTGACTCCGCCCTCGGTACGGCGAAACTGGCGCGCAACTCGGAGTTCCAGGCGCTGCTCCCGATCCGGGGCAAGATCCTCAACGTCCAGAAGGCCTCGGTCGGAGACATGCTCAAGAACGCCGAGTGCGCCTCGATTCTCCAGGTCGTGGGCGCGGGCACCGGCCGCACGTTCGACCTTGAGGCGGCGCGCTACGGGCGGATCATCTTCATGGCCGACGCCGACTCCGACGGCGCCCACATCCGTTGTCTGCTGGCCACGCTCTTCTTCAAGTACATGCCGGGGCTGATTACCGCCGGGCGGGTCTTCACGGCCGTCCCGCCCCTCCACCGCATCGAGCTGGTCAACCCCAAGAAGGGCACCGACAAGTACGTCTACACCTACTCCGACGACGAACTGCACCGGCGCCTGGCGGAGCTGAAGCGCAAGAACGTCCGCTACAAGGAGCCGCCACAGCGCTACAAGGGGCTCGGTGAGATGGACGCCGACCAGTTGGCCGAGACGACCATGGACCCGCGCTATCGCACGCTTCGGCGGCTGACCGTCGACGACGCCGAAGAGGCCTCGGGAGTCTTCGAGCTGCTGATGGGCAGCGAGGTCGCCCCCCGCAAGGAGTTCATCGTCCAGGGTGCCTATGAGGTGGACGCAGAGACACTCGACGCGTGAGGTGCCCGCAGCGCCGGCGCGGATCGTTAGGTGAGTTGGGCACGGCCACCTAGGATGCCTGCATGGGTATGACCCTCTGGCAGTTCCTGTTGGCCCTCGTGATCCCCACGGTGGTGGCCGTGCTCGGCATGGGCCTGGTGATCGGGTTGGTCTACCGGCGGGCAGTCAAGGACGGGATCCCCATGCAACGGCCCAACGAGACCGAAGAAGAGTGGACCGCGCGGTTGCGCGAACAGATCGAGAACGATCGGCAACAGACCAAGCCGCCGCGAAAAGGTTCGTAGCAGAAGAGCTGCTAGACCTTGCGCTCGATCCGACCGGTGTCGACGTCGTAGAGGAATCCTCCGACCGCCACCCGATCCGGGATCAGCGGGTGCGCGCGCACCTTCCGCACGTCGTCGGCCAGGGTCACCACCTGATCCTCAATCACGTGGAACGCATGCCAACTCGCGTCGGTGCCGGCGGACTCGCCGACCCGTTCCTGCAGCTCTGCCTGGGAGTACGACGCCATCGCGCAGCGAGTGTGGGGCACGATCAGGATGCGCTCGACCCCGAGCAGATGGCAGCCGAGCACCAGCGCCTCCAGCGCGGCCTCGGTGACCCGACCTCCCGGATTGCGGAAGATCTTCGCGTCACCGTGGTCGAGACCGAGCATGCGCAGCGGATCGATCCGAGAGTCCATGCACGTGACGATGGCGACCCCGGCATGGGCAACACCGTCGAAGTTGCCGCCGGTGAAGCCCGTCGCGTAGTCGGCGTTCGCCGCAAGGAGGTCGTCGAACTCACTAGCCATGGCGCAAACGCTACCGGCTGCGCAGCAGCACCAACGCCAGGAGTCCAGCGAGTACGGCGCAACCGGCCGCGCCGAGGAACACCGCCTGTTCCTGCACGATGCCGGCCTGCTTCAGCAGGATCGTGAACTCCGCGCAGCGGCTCGAACCGTCACATACCTCACGCACCGGTAGCAGGTCGATCTGGGCGGCGTAGTAGCGACGCAGCCCGATCGCCGTCAGCGCCGAGATGCCGACCAGCATCCCGATCATCCGGGCGACGACCAGCATCGCGCTCGCGACACCGTGCACGGCGTCGTCCGTGGCGGCCAACAGTGCGGCGTTCACGGGCGCCAGCGCGAGTCCGAATCCCAGGCCACCGAGCACCAACGGGATCGTCGATGCCGCTTCGTCGAGCGAGGTGATCGTCCACCGGCTCATCCAGACGAACGACGTCGTTGCGCACGCCATCCCGAATGCGGTGACAGCTCCCGGCGTGATCCGCCTGATCAGCAGCCCGCCGATCACCGCGCCCACCGGCAGTGCGACCAGGAACCTGAGCAGGACCAGGGCCGCGTCGAGTTGCGAGTCGGGGTGAACCGTCGTTCGCGCGAAGATCGGGATGTCGATCAGTGCGGCGATGAGCGCGGAGCCGATGAAGAAGCTGACCAGCAGGGCACCCCAGGCCTCCCGCCGACTCAGCATGGCCGGGGGCAGCAGCGGGGTGTCAGTCCTGCCCAGGTGCCAGGTCAGCGCCGACAGGGCCAGCACGGTGCCCAGGAGGTACCACCCACCGTTGGGGGAGAACAGCTGGATTCGCGGATCGGCGGTGGCGAAGGCGCCGATCACGCCGGCCAGACCCCCAGCGAGCAGCACGGCCCCGACGAGGTCCGCCGAACGCGCCACCCGACCCCACTGCCGCAGGTCGACGAGCGGCCGTCGAGCAAGGCAACAACGAGCGACGAACAGGGCTGCCGCCACCATCGTGGCGGTGCCGAGGGGGGTGGGCCAGCGTCCGGACAGCTCGCCGTACGGCACGAAGACCGAGCCCCAGGTGAGGTCCCGCATCACGGCGGCGGGTCGGGTGAAGACGAGGGCACCCAGCGCCAGGGTCACCACCAGCAGGGCCGCGCCGAGCAGGTCGGGTCGACCAGAGGTAGCCGGTCTGCTCGGTGGTCCGGTGGACCGAGGCAGACCGATCGCCGCCGCGAGCACGAGCGCCACGGCCAGGTTGATGGCGAAGATCGCACGCCAGGTGCCGAACGCGAGTACGGCTGCGCCGAACAGTGGCCCGAGGACGCTGCCCAGCTCCTGGACCCCGGAGACGATTCCCAGCGGCACCCCTCGCCGATCCGGGGGATAGAGGTCGGCGACCAGCGCCAGTGTCGCGGGCACCAGTCCACCGGCGCCCACGCCCTGCAGGAACCGGCCGCCCACCATGCTGGTCAGGTCGTACGCCAGCGCGGTGACCAGTGAGCCGAGTGCGAACAGCACCAGGGAGGCCACCAGCACCGGGACCCGTCCGCGCAGGTCCGAGATCCGACCGATCAGCGGGAGCATGGCGATGTAGCCGAGCAGGAAGCCGGAGACGATCGGCGCCGCTCGCTGGAGTTCGTCGAGTGGGACGCCGACGCTGGCCATCATGTCGGGGAGCGCCAGCACCACGACGTAGGTGTCGGCTGCGGCGAACGCGACTGCAATCGAGGCAAGCCAGAGCAGGACGCGCGGGCGCTGACTGTGCTCCTCGGCCGCCACCGCTGGACTCGTCAAGGCGCGACGATGTCGCGCTGCGTGCCGTAGTCGTTGAACGCGACCAGGTAGGTCATCGGCGAGGAGTCCGGATAGAACACACCGGTCATCGTCATCGTCCGCAGCTCGTCGCCTGCGCTGACGGTGTAGGTGACGTCGAAGGAGCCACTCGCGCTGGGGATGACATTGGTCATGACATCGCCCGCAACCGTTCCGGAGTACTCCGTGAGCACCTCGTCGTTGTCCTCCCCGCCTCGCACGGACTCGCCCGCCTGGAGCCCCTCGGCTGCGGTGAGCAGGGACGAGAAGCCTGCTTCGGTGTCCATCAGTCGCGCCGGGTCGGGGGCGCCGTACTCGGCTGGGTCGATGTCCTCGGACCACCCGATCGTGAGGGGGATCTTGGCATACACGATGTCGTCCACCGAGATGACCGGTACGTCGAACGTGGCGCCGCCGAGAGCGACCGTGATCGTGCCGTCGAAGGCCGGAGCATGCGTGCCGACCCCGGAGGCACCCACGACGCCGTCGATGCCTTCCGGGAGGTTCTCGGTGGACAGGTCGATGCGTACGCCGGTCGTGTCGTCGAGGGTCTGCTTTGCTGCTGCCATCACCTGCGCCGGCGTCGGTCCCGCGTCCTCGTCCGGCGCCGCGCTGCACCCGGCCCCGAGGACGAGGATCACGCCCGTGGCCGTCGCGACCAGCACCGAGCGCCAGGGGCC
>JAKFXV010000228.1 GCA_021731205.1 Nocardioides sp.
CCGCCGAGCTCTGCTTCCTTCACGGCATCGACCCGCAGACCCCGGTCGGCGCCGTCCCTCGGTTGCCCCGGTTGTTGGCTCGGGCCCAGCAACTGCTCGAGGTCAACAAGCAGCGGGCGATCCCATGCACGACGGGCGACCTGCGGCCGGGTCGTCGAATGTGGGTCTACGGCCGAGATCGCGGCCGGTGCCTGCGCTGCGCGAGTCCGATCAGTGTGACCATGTCCGGCGAGGCCGGCCGTGAGCGGGCGTCGTACTGGTGTCCTGTGTGCCAGGAGAGGCCGGACCGTCCCGGATCGGGTCAGGCGGCGGCGGACGCGACGACTTCTTGACGGGCTTCTTCGAGCGCGACGGCGTCGCTGACCTCGCGCAGCACATCGGACAAGGGGGCGTCCAAGGCGGCGCACAAGGAGGCAAGCAGTTCTGAGGAGGCTTCCTTCTGACCCCGCTCGACCTCGGAGATGTAGCCGAGGCTGACCATGGCGGCGGCGGAGACCTGGCGCAGGGTCATCCCGCGCTCGACGCGCCGCGACCGCAGCACCTCACCCAGGTAACGACGAAACAGCAGCACGCCGCCGGGGACCACGTCGACCGCCGTCATGTCTGCCACCTTTCGCCAACCAGTTGGGTCAACGCTACTGCAGCGCTCAACCTTCCCGAAGCAAAAGGGCGAGGAGTTCGCTCACAGCGTGTTCGCAGCTCGCCGTCTGGACTGCGGAGCGGTCTCCCGTCAGGTCGAGCTCGGCAACGTGTTCGCTCATGGGGCCGACGATGCCGATGAACACCCGGCCGGCCGGCACTCCATCGGCAGGTCCTGGGCCGGCGACACCCGTCGTGCTGACGGCGTACGCCGCCCCGGTCAAGGCCCGCACTCCGCGGGCCATGGCCAGCGCACACTCGGCTGACACGACCCCGTGGGCGGCCAGGAGTTGCTCCGAGACCCCCAGCACGTCGCGCTTGAGTGCCGTCGCGTAGGTCACGACCCCGCCGGCGTACGTCTGGGAGGCGCCTGGCGTCTGTGTGAGCACCGCGGCCAGGCGTCCGCCGGTCAACGACTCGGCCGTGGCGAGCATGGCGCCCCGGCGACGCAGCTCGGCATGCACCCGATCCGGCTCGAACGTCACTGTCGTTCCGTGGCCTTCGCGCGCTGCTGGCGCACCGAAGCGAAGAACTCATAGCCCGACCACATCGTCATGGCGACCGCCGCCGCCAGCAGGGCCTGGCTGATGTAGAAGCACGCCACGCCCACCACCCCGAACACGTCGAACGCGCCGCCGTGAGCGGTCCCGTGTGGGAACGGCAGGCACAGGCCCGAGAGCGCCACCGATTGCAAGACGGTCTTGATCTTCCCGCTCTGGGCGGCCGGGACCACGATGTCCTTGAGGATCGAGAGCCGCAGCGCCGTGACGCTCCACTCGCGCAGCAACACGATGATCGTCACCCACCACCAGATGTCGCCGACCGCCGACAGACCGATGAACGCCATCCCGGTGATCGCCTTGTCCGCGATGGGATCGGCGATCTTGCCGAAGTCGGTGATCAGGTTGCGCTTGCGGGCGATGTCGCCGTCGATCTTGTCGGTGATCATGGCTGCGACGAAGATGGCGAACGCGATGAGCCGCCAGGTGATGGAGTCGCCACCGTCGTGGAGCAGTGCCCAGCCGAACACCGGCACCATCAAGATTCGCGCGGTGGTCAGCACGTTGGGGAGGTTCCAGTTGCTGACCTGGGTCTCGGGCTGGTTCATCGGGCCCCACCCAGCGGCTCGGCGATCAGATCGACGCCTCGGCTCTCGCACACGATGGCCGGCACCAGGTCACCCACGTTGTGCGTCGACGTTTCGGCGCGCAGGCTCGTCGTGCCGTCCACCTCGGGGCCTTGGTGCGCGGCTCGCCCCTCGATCGAACCGTCGGTCGGATCAACCGACTCGACCAACACCTCGACGACCTGGCCGATCCGCTCCTCTGCACGTTGAGAGGTCAGTTCCTCGACCAGCCGAGAAACTCGGTCGACCCGCTCGGCGATCTCGGCCTCTTCAAGGTGGTCGGGGAAACCCGCCGCCTCGGTGCCCTCCTCGTCGGAGTACCCGAAGACACCGGTGACGTCCAACCGCGCCTCGCTCAGAAAGTCGCACAAGATGTCGACATCGGCTGCGGTCTCGCCGGGGAAGCCGACGATCACGTTGGATCGAATGCCGGCGGTCGGTGCGAGGCTCCTGACCCGGGCGATCAGGTCGAGGAACGCGTCGGCGTCTCCAAAGCGCCGCATCCGCCGCAGCAGCGGTCCGGCAGCGTGCTGGAACGAGAGATCGAAGTACGGCACCACACCAGGGGTTGTCGCGATGGCCTCGATCAGGCCGGGCCGGATCTCTGCCGGCTGGAGATAGGACACGCGCACCCAGTCGACACCGTCGATCGCCGCGAGCTCCGGCAGCAGCGACTCGAGGAGTCGAAGGTCGCCCAGATCCTTGCCGTACGACGTGGAGTTCTCACTGACCAGGAACAGTTCACGCACGCCGGTGCCGGCCAACCAGCGCCCCTCGTCGAGGACCTCGGTCGGTCGTCTGCTGACAAACGATCCGCGAAACATCGGGATCGCGCAGAAGGTGCAACGGCGATCGCAGCCGCTGGCCAGCTTCAGGGGGGCGGAGGGGCCTTGGGTAAGTCTGGCCCGCGCGGGCAGGCCGTCACTCGCAGGCGCCACGCGATCCGCGGGGGCGATCGGAAGCAGTCGGCGGCGATCCTTTGGAGTGTGCGGATGCAGCACCTCGCCGGCCATGATCCGCCGCAGTCGATCGCCGATGTGGGCGTAGTCGTCGAAGCCGAGCACCGCATCGGTTTCGGGGAGCGCCTCAGCGAGCTCGGCGCCGTACCTCTCGGCGAGGCAGCCCACCGCGACCACCGCCTGTGGACGCCCCGTTCCCTTCAGATCCGCGGCCTGCAGCAGCGTGTCGACCGAGTCCTTCTTGGCGGACTCCACGAAACCGCACGTGTTCACGAGGACGGTGTCGGCATCTTCTGGATCGGCCACCAGCCGGAAACCGTCAGCAGCGAGGCGCCCGGCCAACTCTTCGGAATCGACGTCGTTGCGAGCGCAGCCGAGGGTGACTACGGCGACTGAGAGGGGGGTGGAATCGCGGGTGGAGTGGCTGTCGGGCGAGGCGACGGCGGCATTAGTCATGACCGGACGAGTATGCCCCCTCGGTGGTCGGGCTCGGTGCCCCGATCACCGCTGGCGACTCACCCAACAGGTGAGTACTCGCCCACGCCATGGTCACGAACACCGCTATCGCCACCGCGATGGTCATCCGCCGACTGTCCGGTTCGGGCATGGGGGGCGCCTCGGCCACCTCGGCTTGGGCGACCCGGGTGGCGTCGTACGACGCGACCAGCTCCGCTGGGTCGACTCCGAGCACTCGCCCCAACGTGCGCACCTGGCCGCGTGCATAGAAGTGGCCGCCGCAGAGGCTGAAGTCGTCGGACTCGATCGCCCGAATCACCGAGGCCGGCACTTTGGCGCGTGCGGAGACCTGTTGGATCGACAGCGCGCTCTCGAGGCGAGCACGCGCGAGGCGGGCGCCGAGCTCGGGTCCGTCTCCCGAGCGCGACGGCGTCGTGGCGATGACGGCGGTCAGCACGTCGGTCTGTGGCTCTCCGCTGGGAGCGGGCGCACGATGGCGCAGCGCGTGCACGGCCTCGAGGAGATCCTCGCCAGGCGTCACCCCTCGGACCTGAGCGATCCAACCCAAAGGAACGGCAAAGGCGGTGCCGTAGCAACGCCGGTGCAGGCGGGCGTAGAGCCGGGGCAGCAGGCCGGGCAGTGCGCCGATCGCGTCGAGTGGATCGGCCGCGGCCGGTCGGATCACCGGTTCTTGCCACCATCTGTCGGGCTCGCTGAGCGAGAGTTCGCCGAAGTCGTCCCAGACCAGCCCGATCCAGGTGCGGACGAAGCGGATGCGGACTCCCTGCGCATCCAAGACCAGTCTTGGTTGCTGCGCGTCCAGAAGCACAGCGAGCCAGACCAAACCCAGCGCCGCGAAGAAGCACGCCGCGATCACGTCGACGGCGGAGTTCGCGCTTCGGGCGAAGGTGAACGCCGCCAGCGCCGATGCCCCCGTCAGCGCACCCGAGAGCACCGGATTCCCCGACACGGTCACCACAGGTGCCACCTCAGATCTGGTTGGTGAGCGTGGCGATGACCTCGTCCACCTCATCCGGCTTGACCAGCACGTCACGAGCCTTCGAGCCCTCGCTCGGGCCGACGACGCCGCGACTCTCCAAGATGTCCATCAGCCGACCGGCCTTCGCGAATCCCACCCGTAGCTTGCGCTGCAGCATCGAGGTCGAGCCGAACTGGGTCGAGACCACCAACTCCACCGCCTGGACCACGAGGTCGAGGTCTCCCCCGATGTCGTCGTCGATCTCTCGAGCGCTCGACACCGCCACCGTGACATCGTCGCGATAGGTCGGCTCCAACTGGTTCTTGCAGTGCGCCACGACCTTGTGCACCTCGGCCTCGGTCACCCACGAGCCCTGCACCCGCACGGGCTTCGAGGAGCCCATGGGCAAGAACAGGCCGTCACCTTGGCCGACGAGCTTCTCGGCGCCTGGCTGGTCCAAGATGACCCGACTATCGGTGATCGAGGACGTCGCGAAGGCGAGTCGTGAAGGAACGTTGGCCTTGATCAGGCCGGTGACGACATCGACCGAGGGCCGCTGGGTCGCCAGCACGAGATGAATGCCGGCCGCTCGGGCCAACTGGGTGATCCGGACCACCGAGTCCTCGACATCTCGAGGGGCGACCATCATCAGGTCCGCCAGCTCGTCGACCACCACCAGCAGATAGGGGTACGGCGTCAGCACCCGCTCGGAGCCCGGCGGCACCGTGATCTTCCCCGCACGCACGGCTTGGTTGAAGTCGTCCACGTGACGGAACCCGAAGTTGGCCAGGTCGTCGTAGCGCAGGTCCATCTCGCGCACCACCCACGCCAGCGCCTCGGCTGCCTTCTTCGGGTTGGTGATGATGGGAGTGATCAGGTGCGGGATGCCCTCGTAGGCGTTCAACTCGACCCGTTTCGGGTCGATCATGATCATCCGCACCTCGTCGGGCGTGGACCGCATCAGGATCGAGGTGACCATCGAGTTGATGAAACTCGACTTGCCCGATCCGGTCGCGCCGGCGACCAGCAGATGCGGCATCTTCGACAGGTTCGCCACCACGAACCCACCCTCGACGTCCTTCCCGAGGCCGACCACCATCGGGTGGTGGTCCGCGCGGGCATTCCCGCTGCGCAGCACGTCCCCCAGGGACACGATCTCCTTGTCGACGTTGGGAATCTCGATGCCGACCGCGGACTTCCCCGGGATCGGGCTCAGGATCCGCACGTCGGCGCTCGCGACGGCGTACGCGATGTTCTTCTGGATGCCTGTGATCTTCTCGACCTTCACCGCCGGACCGAGCTCGACGACGTAGCGCGTCACCGTCGGTCCGCGCGTATAGCCAGTCACCTGGGCGTCGATCTCGAACTGCTCGAGGACCTCGGTGAGGCGGCCCACCACCGCGTCCGAGGCCGGTGTGCGGGCCTGATGGGTGCTGCCGGGCTTGAGCATCTCGTGACCTGGCAGGAGGTAGGCGATGTCGCCCGAGAGCTGGAGTTGTTCGACGCGTTGCGGGAGTGGCGAGTGCAAAGGCGGCTTCAGGTGGTCTTCATCGCCAGGCATGCTGCGGCGGCGCTTCCCAGGACGCGACAGTCCTGCCTGTTCGAGGTCATCGAGCGACGGTCCCCCCGCCGTCTCGTGCGCGGAGACCATCGGTGAGACGTACGCCGGGTCGCCGGCGTAGTTGTCCAGATCGGCTGCCGGCGTCGCGGCGTGCTTCTTGCGTGGCCCGTCGTCCGTGGCGTCTTCCAGTTCTTCCTCGTGGCGGCCCAGCAACCGGTCGCGCAGCGAGCCTAGTGTCGCCGGGATCTGATGTACCGGGGTTCCGGTGATCACCAGCAGGCCGAACATCGACAGCAGCACCAACAGCGGCACCACGACGAAGGAGGTGCGCAACAGGTCGAAGAGCAGACTGGTGACGACGTACCCGACGGCGCCACCTGCTTCGAGCAGGGCCGAGGAGCTCTCTGTGGGCTGTGGGTTGCCGTTGGCGATCTGGATCAATCCCAAGGTTCCGAAGCTCACCGCTGCCCAGCCGACGAACTGACGTCCGACCGGACCGTTGCGTTCGGGATTGCGCAGATTGCGCCACCCCGACAGCACCAACAGCACTGGCACCGCCCAGGCGACCAGGCCGACCGACCCGATCACGACGGTGCGGAGCAGATCCATCAATCCACCGGGCACCTGCCACCACACCGCGGCGGCCACGATCAGCGCGCTTCCGAGCAGGGTCAACCCCAGCCCGTCGCGGCGGTACTCAGGATCGAGGTCTCGCGCGGACCGTCCCAGTCCCCGGGCGATGCCACCCACGACTCCCGCGAGGCCCAGCCAGACGGCCGACAGGGCACCCCACACTCCTGAGACCAGCACCGCGATCGGGCTCCTGCCGCTGCGCGCCGAGCGCGGCGCAACGCGCGCGGACCACGCTCGCGTCGAAGCGGACCGTCCCTTGCGGGAGGTCTTGGCCTTGCTGCCCGTGCTGCGGGATCGGGAGCTCGTCGTTCGCGAGGTCTTTCGTCCGCGCGCGCTCTTGCTCCGCGACCCCGGCGGGGAAGACGTCCGGGTCGCCATGTATCGACAGTAGGCGATTGTCACACCAGCATCACGCTTCACACGATGCGTGTCGGGCGACCATCAGGCCTGCGCGAATGCTCGTTGTTGCCCTGCGCGGAGGCAAGAACTTCATCCTGCGCGCGAAGGTTGACTCGGTCCTCCCACCCGACGGCTGGGTGCGGATTCGCAGCAAAACGAGGTTCGTGGGCGCCGGCATGGTGACCAACGGAGTTGCACGAA
>JAKFXV010000230.1 GCA_021731205.1 Nocardioides sp.
GCGCCGATCAGATCGTCATCGCGGTGACCGTGGTCGGGGCGTGCGCCCAGGCGCCCGTGCTTCGCAGCGGAGCCCGGCCCGGTGACGCGGTTGCCCTCTGCGGCCGCCAGGGCTGGGCGGCCGGCGGGCTGGCCGTCTTGAAGCGCGGCTTCCGCTCGCCCAAGGTCCTCGTTGACGCGCTGCGTCGCCCGATCCCGCCGTACGACGCGGGCGCGGAGGCGGCAGTCGCCGGAGCGACCAGCATGATCGACGTGTCCGACGGTCTCGTGGCCGACGCTCGCCATCTGGCTCGCGCTTCGCGCGTCCGGATCGAACTGCAGACCGAGGCGTTCGAGATCCCCGAACCGCTGCAGGCGGTGGGGAGTGCCGTCGGCATCGACCCCATCGAGTTCATCCTGGCGGGCGGAGACGATCACCCGCTGCTCGCGACGTTCCCGGTGAAGTCAGTGCCTGAGGGCTGGACGGTGATCGGCGGCGTACACCCCATCGGGTCCGGTGAAGCCCCCGACGTCACGGTCAACGGCTCGGCGTACGTCGGGCCTGGGGGCTGGACGCATTTCTGACCCCGTCACGAACATGACCGGGTCGGCGGTCAGCGGGTGACTTTGCCGGCCTTCAGGCAGCCGGTGCAGACGTTCAGGCGCTTGGGGGCGCCGTTGACGACGGCACGGACGCGCTGGATGTTGGGGTTGAAGCGGCGCTTGGTGATCTTGCGGGACCACGGCCGGTTGTTGCCGAAGCCGGGCTTCTTGGCGCAGATGTCACAGACGGCGGCCACGGCGTACTCCTGGAAAGCTCGATCGATGTGGGCGAGTGGCCCTCGGTAGCGCCCGGCCAACCGCTCTGCTGAGCGGGCTCCGGGCAACCGGGACACAATATCCGATCCGGCCCGGCGCTCGCGAATCCTGCCTCGGCCGCTGCGTCATACCTCTCGATTGTGACTAACCTATGGGCGCGGGCCGCGCAGCTGCGACGCGCTACCGAGCGAACAGTGGAGCGTCACATGGAGACGGTGCCGGGCGGCAGTCTTTCGCTCCCCGTCGTCCTGCGATTCGTTGACACCGCGACCGATGCCCTGGCGGCGGCCCGTGAGGAGATCGACGCCCTCAACGTCTATCCGATCCCCGACGGCGACACCGGCACCAACATGTTCCTCACGATGTCGGCCGCCCGCGAAACCCTTCGCGCCGCCCTCCAGGAGGCCACGTCCGAGACCGATCTTGCGACAGTACTTCGCGCGTTCGCGCGAGGTGCCCTGTTGGGGGCTCGCGGCAACTCGGGGGTGATCTTGAGCCAGATGTTGGGTGCCCTGGTCGAGCGCATCCTCCGGGCCAAGCCCTCGGAGCCCAACGCGCTCGTGATGGCGGAGGCGATCGACGAGGCGACGGTGGCGAGCTATGCCGCGGTCGGCTCCCCCGTCGAGGGCACGATCCTGACCGTGGCTCGCGCCGCCGCCGACGCCGCGCTGGTGACAGCACAACGACCTGACGCTCGGGCCCGCGACGTGTTCGCGTCCGCTGCCCATGCGGCGCGGGTGGCACTGGCTGCCACACCGACCCAGCTGCAAGTCCTCGCCGATGCGGGGGTTGTCGACGCCGGAGGACGCGGGCTGAGCGTGATTCTCGACGCCGCCGAGCGCGTGCTCACCGGTCGACGGTCGCCGGGAGGCGAACCGGGCGGGGCTGCGCGAACCCGCATCCCGGTCCCACAGCTCACCCCGGGCGTCGACCTGAGCCCGGACGGACCGTCGTACGAAGTGATGTTCCTGCTCGACGCCGGCGATGAAGCGATTCCGCCCCTGCGCGCTGCGCTCGGGGAGTTGGGGGACTCCGTGGTGGTGGTGGGTGGCGGAGGCCTGTGGAATGTCCACGTGCACACCGACGACGTCGGCGCGGCGGTCGAGGCCGGCATCGCGGCCGGTCGCCCGCACCGGATCCGGGTCACGCACTTCGCCGATCAGTTGGCGCACTCAACCGGTCGCGCCGAGGTCACGAATGTCGGTCGGGCCGTCGTCGCCGTGGCGGCCAGCCCTGCCATCAAGGGCCTGTTCGAGGAGGCCGGCGCGTTCGTGGTCCTGGCCGAGGTGGGGAGCCGACCCTCCACGGAGATGCTGCTCAATGCGATCACCGGCTCGGCCGCCGCGGAAGTGGTGGTGCTGCCCAACGATCCCGACTCGCTGCGAGTCGCCGAGATCGCCGCGCGGATGGCGGAGGAGTCCGGCAAGGTGCGCGTCGCCGTGATCCGGACCGTCGCTCAGGTGCAAGGCCTGGCCGCCATCGCCGTCCACGAACCGGGCCGGAGCTTCGACGCGGACATCCTCGAGATGACCGCGACCGCTCGGCACGTTCGCCACGGAGCGGTGACCATCGCTGCCCGGCAGGCGATGACGATGGCCGGCCCGTGCGAACCAGGAGACGTGCTGGGAGTGATCGCCGGAGACTTTGCGTTGGTCGGCTCCGACCTGGCCGACGTGGCGGCGACGGTCACTGACCGGCTGCTGGGTGGTGGTGGCGAGCTGGTGACGCTGGTCGCCGGTGCTGCCGCCGACGCTGCCCAACTCGCTGCGAGCTGCGTCGATCACATCCGCCGCACCCATCCCCATGTCGACGTCGTGGTGTACGACGGGGGCCAGGACCGCTATCCGCTATTGATCGGTGTCGAGTAGGCGACGGCGGATATGACCAGGTCGGGGGAGGCACGGTGATCGGACGAGGGTCGCCGATCGAGACCGTGCTCGGCGACAACGCCAAAGGGCACAAGTCCAAGAAGCGCACGGCGATCGTCGAGGGTCTGAAGCTGCGCACGGTCGAGGACCTGTTGCTGCACCATCCGCGGCGCTTTCTCAAGACCGGCGAGCTCACCCGGGTCGACGACCTCGAACTGGGCCAACTCATCAGCGTGGTGGGCGAGATCGTGAAGAGCGACTCGAACACCTACCGCGAGCGGCGCACCGGGGCGATCGCCTATCGCCACGACACGCTGGTGCGGACCGACGGACCAGCGCTGCGGATCTCGTTCTTCGCCAAGCGCCTCCACATCGCCGAGTGGTACGTCAAGCGGTTGCCAATCGGCGCCAAGGGCATCTTCACCGGGCAGGTCGGCAGGTTCGGCAACGAGTGGCAGCTGACGAACCCCTCCATGGTGATGTTCAGCGACGATGCTGCCCAGACCGGCGAGCTGGGAACCATCTCCCCGAAGGAGTTGCCGCCGCTCTACCCGATCTATCCCCTCACCAGGGGGGTGAGCTCCTGGGACATCTACCGAGCCGTCCGATTCGCGCTGTCCGTGGTCGACGACATGCCCGAAGTGATCCCCGCGCAGCTGCGCGAGCACTACCGACTGCCCGACGTCGACACCGCGCTGCGACTGATCCACGGCCCTGCCGACTTCGACGAGGTGGCGGCGGCGCGACGCAGGTTCCGTTTCGCCGAGGCCCTCGTGACCCAGTTGGTGCTGGCCCGGCGCCGTGAGGCACACCGCCGTCTCGGTGCTGCGGCGAGGCCGGGTCGGACCGGCGGGCTGGTCGACGCGTTCGAGCAACGGCTGCCGTTCACGCTGACCCAGGGCCAGCTCGACGTGCGGGGCGAGATCTTCGACGACCTCGCCCAACCCGTACCGATGAACCGGCTGCTTCAAGGCGAGGTGGGCTCGGGCAAGACCGTGGTGGCTCTCGACGCGATGCTCCGCGTCATCGACAGCGGTGCGCAGGCAGCCTTGCTCGCACCCACCGAAGTGCTGGCTCAACAACACCACCGAGCGTTGTCCCACCTGCTCGGCGACCTGGGGCGCGGCGGCATGCTGGGAGCCTCGTCCGAGGCGACCACCCTCACGCTGCTGACCGGCTCGATGCCGCAGTCGGCCAAGCGCCAGGCGCTGCTCGAGATCGCGAGCGGCGAAGCCGGGATCGTGGTCGGCACGCATGCCTTGTTGCAGGACCGTGTGAGCTTCGCCGACCTGGGCCTCGTCGTCGTCGACGAGCAGCACCGGTTCGGTGTCGAGCAGCGCGCCGCGCTGACCGACAAGGCCGGCACCCCCCCGCACGTGCTCGTGATGACCGCCACCCCGATCCCACGCAGCGTGGCCATGACCGTCTTCGGCGACCTCGAGGTGTCGACTCTCACCGAGCTTCCGGCGGGTCGGGGCACGACCCAGACCAACGTGGTCCCGCTCGCCGAGCAGCCGCTTTGGGTCGACCGGGTGTGGCAACGGGTGCGCGAGGAAGTCGCCGCCGGCCACCAGGCGTACGTCGTGTGTCCGCGCATCTCGGGCGATGTGTCCGAGGTGGGCTCGCACGACGCCCCCGAGATCGACGCCGACGGCGAGCTCGTTGAGCCGGACTCGGTGGGAGGGCTGACCGCGGTCGAGGAGCTGACCCCGCTGCTGGCCGAGGGCGCGCTGAGCGAGACCCGGGTCGCTGCGCTGCACGGCCGGATGTCAGGGGAGGAGAAGGACCGCATCATGCGCGCGTTCTCCTCGGGCGACCTCGACGTGCTGGTGAGTACGACGGTCATCGAGGTCGGCGTCGACGTTCCCAATGCGACCACGATGGTCGTCATGGACGCCGATCGGTTCGGCATCTCCCAGCTCCACCAGCTCCGCGGTCGCGTGGGGCGCGGCGGGCACCCCGGACTGTGCCTGTTGGTGACTCGCCTCGAGTCCGATCGCCCCGCTCGGGACCGGCTCGATGCGGTGGCGCGTACGACCGACGGCTTCGCGTTGAGTCGGGTGGATCTCGAACAGCGGCACGAAGGTGACGTGCTGGGAGCGGCTCAGTCCGGATTCCGCACCGGCCTGCACTCGCTGCGAGTGCTCCGCGACGAGGCCACGATCCTCGAAGCCCGCGAAGGTGCCGAGACGTTGCTGGCCGCCGACCCCGACCTCTCCACGCACGCCGAACTGCTCGCCGCGATCGCCGAGCTGGAGCGATCCGGCGCTTCGGACTTCATGGAGAAGTCATGACCCGGATCATCGGCGGTCACGCCAAGGGACGCCGGCTCCAAGCCCCGCGCGGGGCTGCCACCCGGCCCACTAGCGACCGGGTGCGCGAGGCGCTGTTCTCGGCGATCGAGTCCTGGGGTGGTTCGCTGTCGGGGCTGCGCTTCCTCGATCTGTACGCCGGATCGGGCGCGGTCGGCCTCGAGGCGTGGTCGCGCGGTGCCGGAGTGGTCACGCTGGTCGAACACGACCGGCGCACGGCTCGCCTGATCGCTGCCAACGCGGAGGCGATCGGGTGCACCATCGCCCAGGTCTGGGATCTCAGCGTCGAGCGCGTGCTCAGCCGGGTCGCCGCCGCACCCTACGACGTGGTCTTCAGTGACCCGCCGTACGACCTGGCGGCGGAGCGGGTCCGCACCGATCTCGAGCAGCTACTCACCAACGAGTGGATCGTCCCCGGCGGGCTGCTGATCGTGGAACGGTCCAGCCGCGATCAGGCGCACGAGTGGCCCGATGGCATCTCGGCCCACGCCCACAAACGCTACGGTGAGACCTCGTTGTGGTTCGGCCACGCCCTGCACGGAGAGGACCGATGATGCGTCGAGTCGTCTGCCCGGGCTCCTTCGACCCGGTGACCCTGGGGCACCTCGACATCTTCGGTCGCGCGTCCGAGCTGTTCGACGAAGTGGTCGTCGCCGTGGGCGTCAACGTCGCCAAGCAGCGACTGTTCACGGCCGACGAACGCATCGAGATGCTGCGGGAAGCTTGCGCGGACCTGCCCAGCGTCCGGGTCGTCGGGTTCGACGGCCTGCTCACCGACTTCTGCGCCGACCAGGGCGCCGTGGCGATCCTCAAGGGTGTGCGCAGCACCTCCGACCTCGACTTCGAGCGGCAGATGGCCCAGATGAACGCTCACCTGACCGGCATCCAGACGATCTTCCTGCCCGCGAGCTCAGCGCTCGGGTTCGTCTCGTCGAGTCTGCTCAAGGAGGTCGCCCAGCTCGGCGGCGACGTCAGCGCGTTCCTCCCCGACTTCGTCAACGAGCGCCTCATCGCGCGGCTGCGAGGCTAGGCCGCCGGCCCCTGCCGCAGGGTGGCGCGAGTTTTGCTGGCGCCGAGCCGCCCGGCTACCCTTCAGGTTGATCTGCTGTGCCCGGACTAGGTACGCGACAACCGGAAGATGACCTCGTGACCAGCCTGGACCCGAGAGCGCCGCTCGTGCTCGACACCCGCGAGCTCGGCCGCCGCCCGGGGTCCTCGCGCCTGATGTCTCGCACCGAGCCGGCACCGGCAGATCTGGGCATCGAAGTGCTCCGTGTCCCGGAAGGGTCGCCGATCGAGTTGGATCTGCGCCTGGAAGCGGTCATGGAGGGCGTCTTGGTCAGCGGTTCGGCGGATGCCGAAGTCGTCGGCGAGTGCGTGCGCTGCCTGGAACCGATCGCGGATCACCTCACGATCGATCTCCAGGAGCTCTACCTCTACGACGAGCCCGACGACCAGATGCTCGACCAGTTGGACGTACGACGACTCGAGGGCGACCTGATCGACCTGGAGCCGGCGTTGCGGGATGCGGTGGTGCTTGCGCTGCCGTTCCAGCCGCTGTGTGAGGACGACTGTCCAGGATTGTGTCCCGAGTGTGGGATGCGCTTGGGTCTCGACGACCACGCACATGAGGCACCAATCGACCCTCGGTGGGCCAGTTTGCAGGGCCTGGCGGGGTCGATCGAGACGGATTCAGAGCCTGACTAACCTCAGCGCCCGAACCTAAGAGGGCCCGAACCTAAGAGGAGAGAACCGTGGCAGTCCCGAAGCGGAAGATGTCGCGCAGCAACACGCGACACCGTCGCTCGCAGTGGAAGGCCGTCGCGCCGACCCTGGTCACCTGCGCGAACGCCGCCTGCGGCGCCAAGCACCTGCCGCACGCGCGGTGCGGCAGGTGCTTGGCGCCGCAGGCGGCGTTCGCACAGGTG
>JAKFXV010000231.1 GCA_021731205.1 Nocardioides sp.
GTGCAGACCGGCGCCGCGGCGTCCGTGGCGGAGCATCCCATCGGCCTGCTCACGAGCCTGCGTTTCCGTGTCACCGTCAACACCGACAACCGGCTGATGAGCGCCACCTCCATGACAGGCGAGATGTGGTCGCTGGTCGAGGCCTTCGACTACGACCTCGCCGACCTGCGGTGGTTCACCATCAACGCGATGAAGTCCGCCTTCTTGCCCTTCGACGAGCGCCTCGCCCTGATCAACGACGTCATCAAGCCGGCGTACGACGCGCTCGGCTGAGCGCTGCTACTTCGGGACGATCGTCGCCCAGGTGCGATGCCAGCGGCCGAACGGCAGCTGCGCGTCGGTGAACTCGCGGCGGGTGATCGTCCGCACCCCGCCGGTGGCCGGGTCGTAGACCCGGACGAAGTCCGCGGTCCCTGCGATGGCGAGCACCACGTGTCGCGGCAGCCACCGATCGCCCACGACGACCGGCACGGTGTGCTCAGCGGCCAGCGCCGCGACCAGCTCGTCGTAGATGTCTCCGCGGTCCCACAACGGCGCAGGTCGTACGACGTAGTCACCACCGCGACCGGAGCCGTGCCGCCCGGTCATCTGGGCCGCGATGGCCCACGGTGGCGTGCCGAGGGCTCGCGGCCAGGGGAGTTGCAGCCGTTCGTTCACGGTGACGACTCGCGTCGAGCGCCGATGCATGCCGAGCGTCTCGGCGCGGAACCGCTGGCCGGTGTCCCCGGGGATCGTCCAGCCGGTCACCGGATGCCGTCCGGCGGCGATCAACTCGGCGTACCCGCCGTCGTTGAGCATCCGCGAGAACACGAGCACGGCGGCTCCGCAGGACCTCTGGTCCGGCTGGGTGAGACCGGCGCCCAGCGCTCGGGAGGCCCACTCGCGCGCGGTGGGTTGCCTGACTTCGGGCAGGCTGCTGGCGGCTTGCTCCACCTCAGCTGCCCATCGGGTGCCAGACGGTCTTGATCTCCAAGAAGTCCGTCATCCGATCCAGCGCCGGTGGAGCCAGCAGATCCTCAGCGCGCGGGCGTCGCACGCGTTTGAGGTTGTCGGCGGCTGCGATCTCCAGATCCCTCGCCAGCGATGGATCCTCCACGCCGGTCAGGTCGATGCCGTTGACGTCCATGTGTGCGGCCAGCCAGGGACCGACTTCGGCGGCGCGCCCGGTCAGGATGTTGACGACGCCACCCGGGAGGTCCGAGGTGGCCATCACCTCGGCCAGCGTGATCGCGGTCAGCGGGTGCGCCTCGCTGGCGAGTACGACGGCCGTGTTGCCCGTCGCGATCACCGGAGCCAGCACGCTGACGAGGCCGAGCAGCGGCCCGCGGGGGGCCACGATCGCCACGACCCCGGTCGGCTCAGGTGCTGAGTGGTTGAAGAACGGACCGGCGACCGCGTTGGCGCCGCCGACGACCTGGGCGATCTTGTCGGACCACCCGGCGTACCAGACGAGGCGGTCGATAGCTGCGTCGACGTACTGTCGAGCGGTCGCCGCACTCACCCCCTCACTCGCACGGAGCTCGCCCTCGAACTGGTCACGACGAGCCTCGAGCAGCTCGGCGATCCGGTAGACCACCTGCCCGCGGTTGTACGCCGTGCGCCCGGCCCAGCCGGGGAAGGCTGCCCGCGCAGCCACCACGGCATCGCGCGCGTCCTTGCGCGAGGCCAACGCGGCGTTGGCGAGGAACCCGCCTTCGTGGTCGTTGACGACGAACGTGCGCCCGGACTCGGAGCGCGGGAAGGCTCCGCCGATGAACAGCTTCGACGTCTTGCGCACGCCCACTCGGGCGGCCGGCGTGGCGCGGGTCATCGCAGGTATCCCTCCAGTCCGTGCCGTCCGCCCTCGCGACCGTAGCCGGACTCCTTGTAGCCGCCGAAGGGGCTGGTCGGGTCGAACTTGTTGAACGTGTTGGACCACACCACCCCGGCCTTGAGTCGATCGGCCATCCACAAGATGCGCGAGCCCTTGTCGCTCCAGACCCCCGCCGACAGGCCGTACGGCGTGTTGTTGGCCTTCTCGACCGCCTCCGCCGGGGTGCGGAAGGTCAGCACCGACAGCACCGGCCCGAAGATCTCCTCGCGTGCGATCCGGTGAGCCTGGGTGACGCCGGTGAAGAGGGTGGGCGGGAACCAGAAGCCGCTGGTAGGCAGGTCGCACGGTGCGGACCAGCGGTCCGCACCCTCGGCGTCACCCACCTCAGCAAGTGCTCGGATTCGCAGCAGTTGCTCGGAGGAGTTGATCGCTCCCACATCGGTGTTCTTGTCGAGCGGGTCGCCCAGGCGCAGCGTCGACATCCGGCGCTTGAGCCGTTCGAGCACGTCGTCGTAGACGCTTTCTTGGACCAACAGCCGCGACCCGGCGCAACACACGTGGCCCTGGTTGAAGAAGATCCCGTCCACGATGCCTTCGACCGCCTGGTCGATGGGGGCGTCGTCGAAGACGATGTTGGCGGCCTTCCCGCCCAGCTCGAGGGTGACCCGCTTGTCGGTGCCTGCGACAGCGCGAGCGATCGCCTTGCCGACCTCGGTCGAGCCGGTGAACGCCACCTTGTCGATCCCTGGATGAGTGACCATCGCCTGGCCGGTCGAGCCGGCGCCCGTGAGGATGTTGACCACCCCGGGAGGCAGATCGGCCTGCTGGCAGATCTCTGCGAACAGCAGCGCGGTCAGGGGCGTCGTCTCGGCCGGTTTGAGCACGACCGTGTTGCCACACGCCAAGGCCGGCGCGATCTTCCAGGCGAGCATCAACAACGGGAAGTTCCACGGGATCACCTGAGCGGCGACACCCAGCGGCGTGCTCCCGAAGCCGGAGTGCTCGAGTTTGTCGGCCCAGCCGGCGTAGTAGAAGAAGTGTGCGGCCGCGATCGGCACGTCGACATCGCGCGACTCGCGAATCGGCTTCCCGTTGTCGATCGACTCCAAGACCGCCAGCTCACGGCTGCGTTCGGCGATGATCCGGGCGATCCGGAAGAGGTACTTCGCCCGCTCGGAGCCGGGCATCCGCGACCACACCGCGTCGTACGCCGTCCGGGCCGCTTGCACGGCTCTGTCGACGTCGGCGGGGCTCGCCTCCGCGATCTCGGCCAAGACCTCTTCGGTGGCGGGGTTGACGGTCTTGAAACTGGTGCCGCGGCCGTCGACGAACTCGCCACCCACGAACAAGCCGTACGACGGGCGGATGTCGACGATCGCCGGGGACTCCGGTGCGGGTGCGTAGGGGAACGGTTCCACGGGTTTCCTCCTAGTCCAGCGTCACGTAGTCGGGGCCGCCGTAGCGGCCGGTGGCGAGCTTGGTCCGCTGTAGCAGCAGGTCGTTGAGCAGCGTTGATGCGCCGAAGCGGAACCAGGACGGGTCCAGCCAGTCCGGACCGCAGGTCTCGTTGACCATCACGAGGTACTTGATGGCGTCCTTGGTGGTGCGGATACCGCCGGCCGGTTTCACACCGATCATCTGCCCGTGGGCGTCTCGGAAGTCACGCACCGCTTCGAGCATGATCAGGGTCACCGGCAGCGTCGCTGCGGGGCTGATCTTCCCGGTGGAGGTCTTGATGAAGTGTGCCCCGGCGAGCATCGCCAGCCACGACGCACGGCGCACGTTGTCGTAGGTCTGCAACTCGCCGGTCTCCAAGATGACCTTGAGATGTGCGGCGGTGCCGTCGGGTCGTTCGCACGCTTCCCTGACGGCGACGATCTCCTCGAACACCGTCATGTAGTGCCCGGCGAGGAATGCTCCGCGGTCGATCACCATGTCGATCTCGTCCGCGCCGGCCGCCACCGCGTCACGGGTATCGGCGAGCTTCACGTCGAGCCGGGCTCGACCGCTCGGGAAGGCCGTGGCCACGGCCGCGACCTGCACCCCCGACCCGGTGAGGGTTTGCTTGGCGACCTCGACCAGGTCGCCGTACACGCAGACGGCCGCTGTCGCTGGGCAGGTCGGATCGCTCGGATCGGGCCGCATCGCCTTGTTGGCGAGCGCACGCACCTTGCCGGGGGTGTCGTGGCCCTCGAGCGTCGTCAGATCGACCATCGAGATGGCCAGGTCGATGGCGTACGCCTTCGCGGTGGTCTTGATCGAGCGAGTGCCAAGCCTGGCGGCCCGCGCGTCGGCGCCGACCTTGTCGACCGCAGGCAGCCCGTGCAGGAACCGGCGCAACGAGGCGTCCGAGGTCGCTGGGGAGAGGGTCGCAGTCACTTCCCCAGCATAGGTCCGCCGGTGCCGGTTTACCGATGCGTCGGAAGATCGAGCGCGACCGTCAGGTCGGCTCGCAGCGCGCTCAGTCGATCGTTGGCCTCACGCCTGGCCGATTCGAGCCCATCGGTGTTCGCGGGGGCGGCCACGGGGACGACGACTTCCAGGTAGCACTTGAGCTTGGGCTCGGTGCCGCTGGGTCGGATGACCACTCGGGCGCCGCCGGCCACCATGAATCGCAACCCGTCTGTGGGGGGCAGCTCGGCCGAGCCCAGCGCCAGGTCGTCAACTCGCTCGACGCGATGCCCGCCCAGCCGAGTGGGTGGCTCGGCGCGCAGCCGCTGGATGGCCGCCGCGATCAGCGCTACGTCGTGCACGCGCACGGACACCTGGTCGGTCGCGTGCACGCCGTGCACCCGGGCGAGGTCGTCCAGGCGGTCCTGCAGCCCCCGGCCCTGGGCCTTGAGGGTGGCCGCGAGCTCGCAGATCAACAGCAGCGCCGAGACCCCGTCCTTGTCTCGGACGTGGTCCGGATCGACGCAGTACCCGAGCGCCTCCTCGTAGCCGAAGGCGAGACCGGGGACCCGACCGATCCACTTGAATCCGGTGAGGGTCTCGACGAACCGAAGTCCTGCCGAGTCGGCCAGCTTGGACATCAGCGAGCCGGAGACGATCGAGGCGGCGAAGGTGCCCGTGGCGCCCCGATCAATCAGTCTGCTGGCCAACAGCACGCCGACCTCGTCACCGCTGAGCCGGCGCCACCCCTCCGGTCCGGGGATCGCCGCCGCACAACGGTCGGCGTCGGGGTCGTTGGCCACGACGAGATCGGCCCCGTCGACCTCGGCGAGTGCGATGGCCAGATCCATCGCGCCGGGTTCCTCGGGATTGGGGAACGCCACGGTCGGGAAGTCGGGATCGGGCTGCTCTTGTTGAGGTACGACGTGCGGCGCAGCGAAACCGGCTGTCTCCAGCACCTGGGTGACGCACCCGGCGCCTACGCCGTGCAGCGGTGTGTACACGACGCGCAGCTCGCGAGGACCGTCCTCGGCCAGTCCGGCCACCGTGTCGAGGTAGGTGTCGACCACCTCTTCGGAGAGCACGGAGTAGGGACGCCCTCGCGGGATCGTGTCGACGGCACGGACCGCGGCGATCAACGCGGAGATCTCGAGGTCGGCCGGCGACACGATCTGGCTGCCGTCGCCGAGGTAGACCTTGTAGCCGTTGTCCTGGGGCGGGTTGTGGCTCGCCGTCACCATCACACCTGCCACACAGCCCAACTCCCGGATCGCGAAAGCCAGCACCGGTGTCGGCAGCGGCCGCGGCAGTAACAGCGCCGTCAACCCGGCCCCGGTGATCACCTCGGCGGTGTCGCGAGCGAAGACCTCGGAGTTGTGCCGGGCGTCGTATCCGATGACGACCGACGCCGCGCGCCCAACCCCCTGCTGACGGAGATAGGCGGCCAGACCGGCCGCAGCACGCAGTACGACGACGCGGTTCATCCGGTTGGGGCCGGCGCCCAGCGCGCCACGCAAGCCCGCCGTGCCGAACTCGAGGGTGCCCGCGAAGCGATCGGCCAGCTCGGAGGCATCGCCGCCAGCCTCGACCTGGGCGATCAGGGTCAGCAGTTCCCGGCGGGTGTCGGCATCAGGATCGTGCTCGACCCAGTCCCGAGCCAGCCGCACGAGCGTCATGCACGAACGTTAGACCCTGAGCTTGGCGCAGGAAACGCCTGGCGGTCAGGCCAACGTGGCGGCGTTGGCGGAGCGCACGGACTCGGAGTAGGCGGCCATCTTGGTCGCCGACTGGGTCAGCAGCCAGTTGACCCCACCGGAGTTGTTGCGGTCGCTGTTGAAGTAGGCGATCGCAGTGAACCGATCGATGCGGGCCGTGGCGTACTGCCAGGAGGCGCGCCACCAGGGGCCGCCCTTGATGCTGGAGTAGTCGTCGGTGCAGGCGCTCTCGCCGATGCCGACCATCTTCTGGTTGTGCCCGCGGACGTCGAGCCAGGACAACACCCGGCCAACTCGTTGCTCGTAGGTCTCCCCGCCACGGTTCTGATAGACATCGATGCCGAGGAAATGGCAGCGCGACAACACGCTCGCCGTGATCCAGTCGGCTGGATCGTGACGGCGGTTGGTGGGGTTCCAGGTCCACTCGCCCAGGATCGGCGCTGAGATGACGTTCTTCAGGCCGGTCTCCGCCTTCATGATGTCGTGGATCCGGCACCAGGCACGAGCGAACTCGGCCGGCGGGGCGTTGTCGGTGTGCGGCTCGTGGTTGAAGGTCACGATCACCGGCTTGGTCAACGTCGCGTAGGACCGAGCCCGTGAACGGATCGCAGCATCGTGCAGACCGTCGCCGATCTGCTTCCACGTGGTGCCGGGGTTGCCGGGCGGCTTGAACGAGGTCCAGGGCATCCGGTTCGCGGCGTGATCGGCCTTGATCAACTTGAGCTCGCGAGTGATGCCGTCCCACTTGTGGAAGGTCCGGCGCAGTCCGACCTTGCCCGTGCGGCTCTCGATGTCGAATCCGTAGCCGGTGAGCCCGACGTAGATCTTCCCGGGAGTGTGGCCGGTGAACTTTGCTCCGGTGACCGCCGCCGACGCGGGGGCGGCGAAGGCGTTGGCGGCCAGCGGAGAAACAATCGCTCCGAGCGCTGAGGACTGAAGGAGAGACCTGCGCGACACCTGAAGCATGGGCGTCCTTTGCC
>JAKFXV010000132.1 GCA_021731205.1 Nocardioides sp.
ACAGCCACCTTTTCCATCGGTTGGCGCACCGAGGTCAGCCCGGGCGGCACCACCTGGGCCACCTGAGAGTCGTCGAAGCCGACCACGGCGACGTCGCGACCCGGCTGCAGTCCCCGGTGGTTCAACGTGTGCAGCACACCCATCGCAAGGGTGTCCGACGCACACACGAACGCGGAAGGCTGAGCCTCGTCCAGCAGCACGGACGTGGCCTCCGACCCGCTCCAGACGGTGTCCTCCACGCGGGAGGCGAGCCCGGTGGTCGGCAGCCCGCGGTCGTGCATCGCACCGGTCCAACCCGAGCGCCGGTCCTCCCCGATATGCGAGTCCTTGCGCCACCCGATCCAAGCGATCTTGGTGTGACCTCGCTCCAACAGGTGCTCGGTAGCCATCCGGGCTCCGGCCGCACCGTCGACATCAACCCACGGGTGAGTGGACTCGGCCAGCTCCCACGGCCGACCGAACGCGACGAACGGAACACCTCGCTCGGTCAGCCACGAGACCTGCGGACTACCGAGATAGGTGTCGGTGACCACGAACGCGTCGACGGCGTTGGAGCGCACCAGGTCGTCGTACCCCACCTCGGGGTCGTGCGGGTCGCCGGCGAACAGCAAGACGTGGTAGCCCTCCGCTGGCGACGACTCCACCAGGGTGTGGACGAATCGGTCCATCAACGCGTTGGCCGTGCCTTCTTGGGCCGGCGAGAACCGCAGCCCGATCAGGTGGGAGGACTGCGTCCGAAGGTTCCGCGCCGCGCGGTTGGGGGAGTAGCCCAGTTCGTCGATGGACGCCTGCACGCGCACCAAGGTGGCCGGACGCAGCAGGTCGGGGTTGTTGACTGCATTGGAGACCGTCTGCCGCGAGACCCCGGCGTGCTTGGCCACATCCGACAGCGTGGGTGGCCCGGCGTACGCGGGCACGCGCGAGCGGTTGCCCGTCGCCCCTCGGGGCAGGGGCTGGTGGATCGAGGGGCGCTTGGGCGTCGGCGGCCGGGCCATACGCTGAAGTCTCCTAGATCGATCCAAGTTGATCGTGCGGGCCCCATGATCGGGGCTGCCTGACTCACGCGTCAACACGGTAGGCGCCGCAGGACGTCGACCCACCGAGCCGTGCACCTGGTGCTGTCGGTCTCCTCCTCTACGGTCTGGCCATGACTTCGACGAAGGCGTCAACCGGCAAGTCGCGCCCCGCCTACCGCTGCAGCGAGTGCGGTTGGGAGACCGGCAAGTGGGTCGGCAGGTGCGGTGAGTGCCAAGCCTGGGGCTCCGTGGCCGAAGCGGCGGCCGCGAGCGGTCGGACCCCGGCCGGGCCCGTCTCGGCCCCGGCGGTCCCGATCAGCCAGGTCTCCGTGGCCGAGTCGGCGTTTCGTTCCAGCGGCGTCCCCGAGCTCGACCGAGTGCTCGGCGGCGGACTCGTCCCGGGAGCCGCGATCTTGCTGGCCGGCGAGCCCGGAGTCGGCAAGAGCACCTTGTTGCTCGAAGTCGCCGCCCAGACCGCGCGCGTCGGCGGCCGCACGCTCTACGTCACGGGTGAGGAATCCGCCTCCCAGGTGCGCCTGCGGGCAGACCGCACAGGCGGTGTCTACGACCAGCTCTACCTCGCCGCCGAGACGGATCTCGGCGCGGTGCTGACCCACATCGAGGAGGTCCGCCCGATGCTGGTCGTCGTCGACTCCGTGCAGACGATCACCGCGGCCGGCGTGGAGGGTGTCCCCGGTGGAGTCACCCAGGTCAAGGAGGTGGCCGCTGCCCTGATCCGGGTCGCCAAGACCCGCAACGTCACGATGGTTCTCATCGGCCACGTCACCAAGGACGGCGCGATCGCGGGGCCGCGCGTGCTCGAGCACCTCGTCGACGTCGTCTTGGGCTTCGAAGGTGAGCGCAACTCCCGATTCCGGATGGTCCGAGCGCTGAAGAACCGGTTCGGCCCGATCGACGAGGTGGGGTGCTTCGACCTCGGCTCCGACGGGATCGCAGCGGTCGCCGACCCCACCGGACTGTTCGTCGAGAACCACGAGCAGCAGGTGGCCGGCACGTGTGTCGCGGTGACGATGGAGGGTCGCCGACCGATGCTGGCCGAGATCCAGGCTCTCGTCACGATCAGCCCGAGCGAGCGGCCGCGACGCACTACCTCGGGGGTCGATCCCGCCCGGGTGGCGATGGTCTTGGCCGTGCTCCAGCAGCACTGCGGCATCAGGCTGCACACTCACGACGTGTTCGTCTCGACCGTCGGCGGCGCACGCCTCAGCGAACCGGCCACCGATCTCGCCGTCGCCGTCGCGATCGCGTCCGCGCACGTGAAGAAGCCCGCACCGCGCGGCATCGTGGCGATCGGTGAGCTCGGCCTCGCCGGCGAGCTGCGCCGAGTGCGCGACCTCGACCAGCGCGTGAGCGAGGCGAGCCGACTCGGATTCGCCGTTGCGGTGGTGCCGGAGTCTCCCGCGATCCCGTGGCGCGGCGACGACGCCGGGAGCCGGGGCGAGCTGAAGGTGATGGACGTGCCCGGTGTCGCCGCGGCGCTGCGCTTGCTCAGCCTCCAGCACTAGACTCCGCATCGAACACGACAGGGAAACGGGGGTCAGATGTGGCCGGCATCGAACGCTCCGACGACAGTCTGCGCCTGCGTTCCACCCTGGCTCGGATCGCTCCAGGCACGGCGCTCCGCGACGGCTTGGAGCGGATCCTGCGCGGCCGCACCGGTGCCCTGATCGTCTTGGGAGTGGACCGCACCGTCGAATCCATCGCCAGCGGCGGGTTCACCCTCGACGTGCCCTTCACCGCGACCGGTCTGCGCGAACTGGCCAAGATGGACGGCGCGATCATCCTCGACCGCGATATCTCCCGCATCCACCGCGCCGCGGTCCACCTGATGCCGGACAACACCATCGTCTCGGAGGAGACCGGCACCCGGCATCGCACCGCCGACCGGGTGGCCAAGCAGACCGGGTTCCCGGTCATCTCTGTGTCCCAGTCGATGCAGATCATCGCCGCGTACGTCGGCTCCACCCGGCACGTTCTCGAAGACTCCGGTCAGATCCTGTCGCGAGCCAATCAGGCCCTGGCCACCCTCGAGCGCTACAAGCTCCGGCTGGACGAGGTCTCGAGCACCCTGTCCGCCCTGGAGATCGAAGATCTGGTGACCGTTCGCGATGTCGCGGTGGTGGCCCAACGCTTGGAGATGGTGACCCGGATCGCCCGGGAGATCGAGGACTACGTCCTCGAGCTCGGGAGCGACGGCAGGTTGTTGTCGCTGCAACTCGAGGAGCTGATCACCGGGGTCGACGCCGAGCGCGAGCTGGTCGTCCGCGACTACCTCCCGACCGGGCGTCGCGCCAAACCGACCGAGGAGCTGCTCGCGCGGCTCAGTGGCCTGTCCCCCACTGAGCTGGTCGATCCCGGGTCCGTGGCCCGCGCGTTGTTGCTCGGGTCCGGCGAACATCTCGACGGCGCCGTGGCCCCCCGTGGCTATCGCCTCTTGGCGAAGGTCCCCCGCCTGCCGAGCACGGTCATCGACCGGCTCGTCGACCACTTCGGCACCTTGCAGAAGCTGCTCTCAGCCGGCATCGACGATCTGCAGGCCGTCGACGGAGTCGGTGAGCTGCGCGCGCGGAGCGTGCGTGAGGGGCTGAGCCGGTTGGCGGAGTCCAGCATCCTCGAACGCTTCGTCTAAGGCTCGACCACGCCTGTCGGCTCGCCGCCGGACGGCAGCGGCTCGGAGGTGGGCGTCCCCTCGGACTGGCCTGGATCTCTCTGTGCCGGATCGGATGGCTCGGGGGACTGCTTGAGCACCTTCGGCTCGGGCCGCTGCAGTTGGAACAACAACTCGCCGGGCTCGCCGGCGAAGGCGGCGGCCTGCACGCGATACCAACCCGGCGGCGCCCACGGCGTCGTACCCGTGCACTTGGTGTCGGAGCGTCGTCCGGACCATACGACGGCGATCTTGACGCCTTCGCTGTTGCGGAGCACGAGGTCCTCGCGGGGCACGGAGATCGGGCAGTCTCGGCTCGTCCACACCTCGCCCTTGTCGCCGGTCACCCGCAGCGTGATCGTGCTTGGTGAGGTGCGCCAGGTGCAGGCCGGGGACGTCTTGGTCTTCAGGTCCAACACGATGTAGGAGAACCGCCAGGCAACGGCCCGGTAGACGTACGGCGAGACCGTGATGTCGGACGGATCGCAGGGGCCCTCGGGCTCTGCAGGTGCGGGGTCGGCCGCCTCGCGTTGCGCCTTCTTCAGCTTGCGCAGCAACGTGCGCTGCGCCTTGGTCAGCTCCGCGTCCGGCGAGGTTGTGGTCGTGGGGGTGTCGGAGAGCTCGGCTCCGGCCTGCTCGGCCCGTCCATCGGGCGCACCGGAGTCCTGCGTGAGCACGTTGAGGGCGCCAGCGAGGCCCAACAACACCGCCAAGGCGACGCCCAGGGTGACCATCCGCCGGGCCCAATAGACCCGTGGTGGCAGCGGCCCGCGTGGCCGGCCCAGCGTGCTCATGGCTGCACGCTAACCAGCGCTAGGGCCCGGGTGGGGTAGCCACTCCGTAGTCGGCTCGACCCGGACCTACGATTCAGCCCAATGACCCAAACTCCGCCCATCGACCACGACGCGATCCTCGCGTGGTACGACGACCACGCCCGAGATCTGCCCTGGCGGGGTCCGGCGGCAACACCGTGGTCGGTGCTCGTGTCCGAGTTCATGTTGCAACAGACGCCGGTGGCTCGGGTGATCCCGGTGCATGCGGCGTGGCTGGAGCGCTGGCCGACCCCACCGGAGCTGGCGGGCTCCGCGACCGGCGACGCGGTCCGGATGTGGGGTCGGCTGGGCTATCCACGCCGCGCCCTGCGGCTGCACGCGACGGCGGTTCGGATCACCGAGGACCACGAGGGACAGGTCCCCAGCCTGCACGCAGACCTATTGGCGCTGCCCGGCGTCGGGGACTACACCGCCGCGGCCGTCGCCAGTTTCGCCTTCGGCCAACGACACGTCGTCTTGGACACCAATGTGCGACGCGTGTTCGCACGAGCCCTTGCCGGTCAGGAACTGCCCGAGCGCCAGCTCAGCAGCGCGGAGCGGGCCCTGGCCGCCAGGGTCCTCCCAGAGGCCCCCCAGCGCGCCGCCGCCTGGGCCGTCGCAGTGATGGAGCTGGGGGCGCTCGTGTGCACCGCCACCGCGCCGTCGTGCCACCGGTGCCCGATCCGTGACGACTGCGCGTGGTTCGCCGACGGTCGCCCGGCGTACGACGGCCCGCCGCGACTCGCCCAGACCTGGGCCGGCACCGATCGGCAGTGCCGGGGTCGGCTGCTGGCCGTGATCCGTGAGAACGACGCGCCCGTGCCTCGGGACCGGCTCGACCTCGCCTGGCACGAGGCGGTGCAGCGCGAGCGCTGCCTTCGCAGCCTGGTGACCGACGGCCTGGTGGTCGAGGTGGCGCGAGAGACCTTCGCGCTCCCCTGACCGGCAGACCTGTAGCGGCGAGAGAGTAGGGGCAAGCAAGTAGGGGCCGGCCCAGCCGGGACGGCCCCTACTTCATGACTGTGCCTCGGTTACTCCGATTCGACCGGAGCGGCCAGCTCCTCACCCGGCTCGTCGGCGGAGGTCTCCGCGGACAACTCGGCGCCGACGGGCTCCAACGGAGGCAGGTCGGGCAGCACATTGACCTTCTCACCCTTGAACGTGAAGTTTGCGGCAGGAGTGTCGCCGTCCACGTCGACGAGGATGATCTGGCCGGGCCCGACCTCGCCGTACAACATCTTCTCGGCGAGCACGTCCTCGATCTCGCGTTGGATCGTCCGACGCAGTGGCCGCGCCCCCAGCACCGGGTCGAAGCCCCGCGTGGCGAGCAGATCCTTGGCCCGCTGGGTGAGCTCGAGATGCATGTCGCGATCGCGCAGCCGCAGCTCCACGCTGGCGATCATGTTGTCGACCATCGCGATGATCTGCTCCTGCGACAACGGCGGGAACACGATGATCTCATCGACCCGGTTCAAGAACTCCGGTCGGAAGTGCTGCTTGAGCTCCTCCGACACCTTGTTCTTCATCCGCTCGTACGAGCCGGCCTTGTCGCTGGCTTGGTTGAAGCCGAGGTTCATCGACTTGGCGATGTCGCGGGTGCCGAGGTTGGTCGTCATGATGATCACGCAGTTCTTGAAGTCGACGACCCGGCCCTGGGAGTCGGTCAACCGGCCCTCTTCCAGGATCTGCAACAGGCTGTTGAAGATGTCCGGGTGCGCCTTCTCGATCTCGTCGAACAAGACCACCGAGAACGGCTTGCGACGGACCTTCTCGGTCAGCTGACCGCCCTCTTCGTAGCCGACGTAGCCGGGAGGCGAGCCGAACAGTCGAGAGACCGTATGCCGCTCGCCGTACTCGCTCATGTCGAGCATGATCAGCGCGTCCTCGTCCCCGAACAGGAACTCGGCGAGCGTCTTGGACAGCCAGGTCTTTCCGACACCGGACGGTCCGGCGAAGATGAACGAGCCGCCGGGGCGCTTGGGGTCCTTCAGGCCGGCCCGGGTGCGACGGATCGCCCGAGAGAGCGCCTTCACGGCCTCCTCCTGGCCGATGACGCGCTTGTGCAGCTCGTCCTCCATCTTGAGCAGACGGCTCGACTCCTCCTCCGAGAGCTTGACGATCGGGATGCCCGTCGCCACTGCCAGCACCTCGGCGATCAACTCCTCGTCGACCTCGGCCACGACGTCCATGTCACCGGCGCGCCACTGCTTCTCGCGCTCGGACTTGGCGTTGATGAGCTGCTTCTCCTCATCACGCAAGCGGGCGGCGGCCTCGAAGTCCTGGCCGTCGATCGCCGCTTCCTTGCGCTGCCGAACGTCGGAGATCTTGTCGTCGTACTCGCGCAGGTCCGCCGGGGCAGTCATCCGCCGGATCCGGAGCCGGGAAC